>DATBPW010000313.1:0-2228 GCA_036561125.1 Ramlibacter sp.
GGGCTCAAGGCCTTGAAGGCGCTGTACATCGATTGCGGCGACGTCGACCAGTACAACCTGGTCTACGGCGCGCGGCGCATGCACAAGCGGCTGGACGCGCTGGGCGTGAAGCACGTGTACGAGGAATTCGAAGACAACCACACGGGCGTCGACTACCGGATGGACACGAGCCTGCCGATGATCGTGAAGGCGCTGGCCTGATCGGGCATCCCATGCACCCCGGCGCACGCGCGATTCGCGACTTGCACGAGGCCTGGATCGCCGCGGTCAACGCCGGCGACCTCGCGCGCTTGCTCACGTTGATGGCGGACGACGCCGTCTTCGTCAGCCCCGGCCAGGCGCCGGTCGGCCGCGACGGCTTTCCCGCAGGCTTTTCCGCGGCCCATCGAAGGTTCGAGGTCCGTTGCGTGAGCGAGCTGCAGGAGGTCGTCGTCGCAGGCGATCTCGCGCACACGTTGAGCAAGGACATGTTGACGCTGGCGCCCCGCGCCGGTGGCGAAGCAGCGCAGTTGGCCGGCTACCGCATCACGATCTACCGCAGGCAGCCCGACGGCCGATGGCTGCTCGCGCGCGACGCGCATACGCTGGCGGCGTCATGAACGCGCGGCGTCACCGCGCCTGCACCATCTTCCACCCATTGCCCGACGGGTCGCGAAAGCCCGCGTCGATCGAGCCGTAACGCTCCATCGGTTCCTGCGTGCAGCTTCTCATCCGTGATGTTCACTCATCCACCTTTCGCCGCCGGGCCTTCACGTCGGCGCGGATCGCCTTGCCCTCCAGCCGGCGCTGCTTCGACCCGTACGTGGGCTTCGTCGGCCGGCGCACTGCCTGGACGATCGACGCTTCGTCGACGATCTCCTGCAGGCGAGCCATCGCGAGAGCGCGGTTCTGGTCCTGGCTGCGGGAGGTCTGCGCCTTGATCACGAGCACACCTTCCTTCGTCACGCGCCGCCCCGGCAACGCGAGCAGTTTCTCTTTCACCGCCTGCGGCAGCGACGAAGCGCCGATGTCGAACCGCAGGTGCACAGCGGTCGAGACCTTGTTGACGTTCTGCCCGCCCGGGCCCTGGGCGCGCATGGCAGTGAACTCGACTTCGTTTTCGTCGACGGTGCGAGGCATTCAGCCACCTTCCGTCGCGGGTGAGACCCGCACGATGTCGCGCAGGATCAGCCAGCCGATCCAGCCGCCCATGAAGTCGATTGCCGCGTGCAGCAAGATCGCGGGCCACAGCGACCCCGTCACGAACACCAGCACGGTGATTGCCGCGCCCAAGGCTGCGCTGCGAACAAGACCTTCAGCACCCTGGTAGGCGTGGGCCAATGAAAAAAGCGCCAGCGAGGCAGCTGCGGCGCCCCACCAGCCGGCGAACGGTTGCAGCATCCAGACCACGAATCCCCTGAACAGCACCTCCTCGCAAAACCCCGCAGTCACCGACATTCCGATCCATCCGGGAAGCTCGGACGCTGCATGCGGCAGGACGACCCCGGTGTTCCCGAGCTGGCGGCGCAGCTTCGACCTGTCTCCTGCGAATCGCGCGAGCCTGGCCGCGCTCGCGCCCTGCGCGGAGACAAGCGCCGCCGTCAACGCAAGCGAGCCCCAAAGCCGCCAGCCGGCCGGCACCGCGAGACCGAGCGTCGACAAGGGCCGACCTTGCACGCACCAGAGTCCCATGACGAGCGTCGTGCAGCCCCAGAGCACGAGCGCCCACTGCGACCACAGCACCCGCCGCGCACGGGCGGCGTCGAGGCTGACGCGACGCTGGAAGGACGGCCACAGGACAAGATGATCGGCGATCATCGCCGCGAGAAAGACGACGAGAACGAGCCATTCGGGTTGCACCGGTGAACTCCGGGTGGTGTGAGCGGCGAGTCTACAGGGCAGCGCGATGCGCTCCTGGCTGCCGCGGCGGTGCGTACCATGTTGCGTCGAGTATGGAGAGCCGACCCATGTGCCGCAACATCAGGACCCTGTTCAACTTCGAGCCGCCCGCGACGGAGCTCGAGATCCGCGACGCCTCGCTGCAGTTCGTGCGCAAGCTGAGCGGTTTCAACGTGCCGTCGAAGGCGAACGAGGCCGCGTTCGAACTCGCGGTCGAACAAGTCGCGGCCTCCGCGCGCAAGCTGATCGATTCGCTGGTCACGAACGCGCAGCCGCGCACGCGTGAAGTGGAAGCGGCCAAGGCGCGCGAACGCGCGGCCGCGCGGTTCGGCGAGGTGCGGGCGAAGTGA
>DATBPW010000314.1:0-12982 GCA_036561125.1 Ramlibacter sp.
GCCGTCGCCGACATCCGCAACGTCGTCGAAGGCGATGCGTCGCCGGACGGCAAGGGCAAGCTCGCGATCGAGCGCGGCATCGAAGTGGGCCACATCTTCTTCCTCGGCACGAAGTACAGCGCGCCGATGAATGCGACCTTCCTGGACGAGGGCGGCAAGCCGCAGGTCATGCAGATGGGTTGCTACGGCATCGGCGTCACGCGGCTGCCGGCCGCGGCGATCGAGCAGAACAACGACGAGCGCGGGATCATCTGGCCCGATGCGATCGCGCCGTTCACGGTGGTGATCTGCCCGATCGGCATGGACCGCAGCGCGGAAGTGAAGTCGGCCGCGCAGCAGTTGCACGACGACCTCGCGGCGGCCGGCATCGACGTGATGCTCGACGATCGCGGCGAGCGCCCCGGCGTGATGTTCGCGGACTGGGAGCTGGTCGGCGTGCCGCATCGCATCGTGATCTCCGACCGCGGGCTGAAGGAAGGCCAGGTCGAATACCAGCATCGCCGCGACAGCGCGGCCACGAAGATCGCGGCCAGCGAAGCTTCCGGCTTCGTGAAAGGCCGTCTGCAGGCGTGATCTCGCGCCGCAGCCTCGTGCGCGCAGCGCCGCTTGCGCTCGTTGCGCCCGCACGCTTCGCGCTGGCGGGCGCGCAGGCCGAGGAGCCGATCGCCGAAAGCGCACTCAATGGCCTGCGCTTCGCGATTTCGGGCGACCCGGTCGCGTACAACCGCATCCCGCAACCGGTGTTCGCCGATCTCGACGCGCGGCTTGCGTACCTGCGCTGGCTCGGCGCGATGAACCGGCGCCTCGTGCGCTGGATGGACTGGGACCAGCGCCGCGACTTCCTGCAGACCGTGTGGTACGAAGCGAAGCGCGCGGCCCTCGAGCCGTCGTTGGTGCTCGGGCTGATCCAGGTCGAAAGCAACTTCAACAAGTTCGCGGTGTCGCGGGTCGGCGCGCGCGGCTACATGCAGGTGATGCCGTTCTGGACGCGCCTGATCGCGAACACGGATCCGTCGGTGCTGTTCCACATGCAGACGAACTTGCGCTTCGGCTGCGTGATCCTGCGCTACTACCTGCTCGATCGCGAGAACGGCGACCTGTTCATGGCGCTGGGCCGCTACAACGGCAGCCGCGGCCAGCCGCAGTACCCGCGCGCGGTGCTCAACGCCAAGCGCGCTTGGGACTGGAAGGACCGCGGGCAGGGTTGAGTGTCACTGCAACAGCCGGACGCAGAAGACGCAGACGTTGCGCAGAAACCGCAGAAATGAAAGTGGCCTTGTTCCGCGGCTTCTGCGAAGTTTCTGCGTCTTCTGCGTCCGGCTGCTGAATTGATGTCATTGAACGAACCCGACTTTGCCTTTGCCCGACGGGGCCTTCGGCAGGTCGTCGACGAGGATCTCGCCGCGCGATTCGAGGCGCGCGTTGCCGAAGCCCGTCATGAGCGCGCGGCGCATGTCGCGCGGCGCGAGTTCCGCGAGCTGGTCCAGCACGTCGTCGCGCGGCTCGCCGTCGAAGAGCGAGCCCCAGCCATGGTCACGCCGGATCGACACGTAGAGGTTGCGCGCGATCGTGCGCGCCATCTCGAACGACGGTGCCTCGATCTCGAACACGTTCATGCGGTTCATGATCGGCTCGGGGATCATGCGCTCGTCGTTCGCGGTCATGATCCAGATGACCTGGCTCGCGTCGATCGCCACCTCGGCGAATTCGTCGATGAAACTGCCGGCCGTGTCGTGTTCCAGCAGCGAATACATCGCGCCGAGCGGGTCGTATTGCGCCTCGGCCGCCGCCTTGTCGATCTCGTCGACGACGATCACCGGGTTCGCGTACTGGCCGTCGACCAGCGCCTCGAACACCTTGCCCGGTTTCGCGCCCTTCCATTGTGACGACGCGCCCGACAGCAACCAGCCCGCCGTCATGGAACTCATCGGCACGAGGCACATGCCGGTGCCGAGCAGGTCCGCGAGCTTGCGCGCGAAATGGGTCTTGCCGATGCCCGGCGGGCC
Organism: Ramlibacter sp.; assembly: GCA_036561125.1. Taxonomy (GTDB): domain Bacteria; phylum Pseudomonadota; class Gammaproteobacteria; order Burkholderiales; family Burkholderiaceae_C; genus Ramlibacter. The sequence continues at coordinate 2,007 of DATBPW010000314.1, forward strand.
GAGCAGCAGCATCGGCGTGACCTCGAGGCCGTCGCGCGAATCCTGCGACAGCGCGACGTGCCTGCGCACGTCGTCGAGCGCATCCGTGAAGTTCGGCAGCTCGTCGTACAGGTGCTGCATGTCGGGGATGCCGCTCGGTTTCACCTGGAAGCGCTCGGGGCCGCGTTCGAGCATGCGCTCATATGTGGAGCGCAGCGTTTCGTGGTCGCGGTTGGGAAGTTTCGCCAGCTTGCGCTCGACCTCGTTGGGCCGGAACACGCATCGCATGCTCGCGATGGGCAACTTGAGGGAAGTCGATTGGTGAGGAACGAGACTGCGTGTTTCCGTTTCCATCCGGGCCACTCCTTGCTGGTCATTCCAGCATAGAGCGTGCCAATCGGCAACCGATGCGCTTGCTCGCGCGATGTGGTGTCGGCTTCAACCGACAGCGTTGGCAGCACTCCGGGCCGGCTGCTAAGCCGTGAAGGACGCGGTGGCGCGCAGCGTCACCGCGTTTCGTGTCCGAGCGAAGCGGTCTACGCCGTGGTCCCGAGCAGCTGCTGCAGCTCGCCGCTCTGGTACATCTCCATCATGATGTCCGAGCCGCCCACGAATTCGCCGCGCACATAGAGCTGCGGGATCGTCGGCCAGTTGCTGTAGTCCTTGATGGCCTGGCGGATCTCGTCGTCTTCGAGCACGTTGACGGTGGCCACCGACTTCGGGTCCACGCCACAGGCCTTCAGGATCTGGATCGCGCGGCCCGAAAAGCCGCACATGGGGAAGCTTGCGCTGCCCTTCATGAACAGCAGGATGTCGTTGCCTTTGACCAGGTGGTCGATGCGTTGGTTGACGTCGCTCATTTCGTGATTCTCCGCGCGGGGCCGTGCCCGTTCATCTTGGGTCCCATTATCCCGATTCAAGCCATTGCCCGCCGGTGCACCGCTCGATGCCCGCAAGATCCCTGCGGCTGGCCACGTAACCGAATCCTGCCGCCGCCAGCAATGCCCGCACGGCCGGCGCCTGGTCGTACCCATGCTCGAGCAGCAGCCACCCGCGCGGCGCGAGGCGCGACGGCGCCTGGGCCACGATGGCGCGGACCGCGTCCAGGCCGTCCGGGCCCGACGCGAGCGCCATGATGGGCTCGTGGCGCAGCGCGGGCAGGTGCGGATCGTCCTCGCGCACATACGGCGGGTTCGACACGATGAGGTCGTAACGGCCCGGCACATCGGCCAGCCATGCGGCTTCATGGAAGCCCACGTGGAGTCCGAGCCGATCCGCGTTCGACCGCGCGACCTCGAGTGCGTCGCGGCTGATATCCGTGGCTTCGACGCCGGCATTCGGGCACGCATCCTTGATGGCGAGTGCGACGGCGCCGCTGCCGGTGCCGAGGTCGACCACACGGGGTGCGGCGGCATTCATGTCCTCGAGCAACTCGATGGCCCAGTCGACCAGCGTTTCGGTGTCCGGCCGCGGCACGAGCACGCGCGCATCGACGAGGAGATGGAGCCCGTGGAATTCCTTGTGGCCGACGATGTAGGCCAGCGGCTCGCCGGATGCGCGGCGCTCGCACAACGCGAGGTACGCCGCCTCGCTGCCGGCCGTGACGGGGTCGGTGTCGTGCGCCAGCAGCCAGCCGCGATCGGTGCCGCTGCGCCCGAGCGCGTGCAGCAGGAGCAGCTGCGCGTCGAGCCGCTCGAGCCCGAGCGCCTCGCCCGCGCCGACCGCCTGTGCGACGTTCATGCCAGCCCCAGCTCCTCGAGCTGTTCGGCCTTGCGCGCGAGCAGCAGCGCCTCGATCACTTCATCGAGATCGCCTTCCATGATCGCCTGCAGCTTGTACAGCGTGAGGTTGATGCGGTGGTCGGTGAGCCGCCCCTGCGGGAAGTTGTACGTGCGGATGCGGTCGCTGCGATCGCCGCTGCCGATCAGGCCCTTGCGCATCGCGGCTTCCTTCGCGGCGCGTTCGCTCCGCTCCTTTTCGCGCAGGCGAGCGGCCAGCACCTGCAGCGCCTTGGCCTTGTTGCGATGCTGCGATCGGTCGTCCTGGCATTCGGCGACGATGCCGGTCGGGATGTGCGTGATGCGCACCGCCGAATCGGTCTTGTTGATGTGCTGGCCGCCCGCGCCCGACGCGCGGAACGTGTCGATGCGCAGGTCCGCGGGGTTGATCTGCACGGCCTGCGCTTCGTCGGGCTCGGGCAGTGAGGCGACCGTGCAGGCGCTCGTGTGGATGCGCCCCTGCGTTTCGGTAGCGGGCACGCGCTGCACGCGATGGCCGCCCGACTCGAACTTCAGCTTGCCGTACACGCTGTCGCCGACGACGCGGATCACGACTTCCTTGAAGCCGCCGACTTCGCCCAGGCTCTCGCTGATCACCTCGGTGCGCCAGCCCTGCCGGTCGGCATACCTTGTGTACATGCGCAGCAGGTCGCCCGCGAAGAGCGCGGCTTCGTCGCCGCCGGTTCCCGCGCGGATTTCGAGGAACGTGTTGCGCACGTCGTCGGGGTCTTTCGGGATCAGCAGGCGCTGCAGGCCGTCCTCGAGACCGGGCAGGTCCGATTCGATCGCCGCGATTTCCTCGCGCGCCATGTCGGCCATCTCGGGATCGGACTCCATCTCGCGCGCCGCGGCCAGATCCTTCTCGCGCTGCAGGTACTGCTGGAACCGGCCGGCGACTTCGCTCACTTCGGCATGCTCGCGCGTGAGCGCCCGGAAGCGCTCCATGTCGTTCGCGATGTCCGGCTGCTGCAGGAAGAAGTCGAGCTCCTGCAGCCGCACGGGGTAGCGTTCGAGTTGCTGGCGGAGGAAGGGTTTCATGGTTGCTTCCTGTCATCCCGGACTTGATCCGGGATCCAGCGGCTTGGGGCGAAAGACACTGGATTGCGGGTCGAGCCCGCAATGACAAGTGTCTTGAGCTAACGCTCTTTCCTGAGGAAGAAGTGCTGGATCGCCGTCGTCGCGCGTTCGCGCGCGGCGCTGTCGCCGCTGTGCAGTTCGGCCATCGCGCCATGCAGCATCTTCTGCGTCAGGCCCTTGGTCATGGCCTCGAGCACCGCGTCGACGTCCTCGCCGCGCGCGAGCATGCGCCTGGCGCGCGCGAGTTCGGCGACTCGCCACTCGTTGGCCTGCGCGTTCAGCTGGAGGATCAGCGGCACGTTGCCGCGCTGGTCCATCCAGTGCAGGAAGCTTTGCACGCCGGCGTCGATGATCGCTTCGGCCTGCGCCACGGCGGCCTTGCGGTTCTCGTGCCCGGTTTGCACGACGGCCGCGAGGTCGTCGACCGTGTACAGGTATACGTCCTCGAGCTGCTTCACCTCGGGCTCGATGTCGCGCGGCACCGCGAGGTCCACCATGAACATCGGCCTGTGCTTGCGCACCTTGAGCGCGCGCTCGACCGCGCCCAGGCCGATGATCGGCAGGGTGCTCGCCGTGCAGCTGATCACGGCATCGAATTCACCCAGGCGCGAGGGCAGGTCGGCCAGGCGCATCGTCTCCGCGCCGAAACGCGTGGCAAGTTTCTCGCCGCGCTCCAGCGTGCGATTGGCGATCGCAATCGACTGCGGGTTGCGCGCCGCGAAGTGCGTCGCGGCCAGCTCGACCATCTCGCCCGCGCCGACGAACAGCACGCGGATCTTGCCGAGGTCTTCGAACAGTTGCCCGGCGAGGCGCACCGCGGCCGCCGCCATGCTGATCGAATGCGCGCCGATCTCGGTGGACGTGCGCACTTCCTTGGCCACCGCGAACGAGCGCTGGAACATCTGGTTGAGCGTGGTGCCCAGCGCGCCGGCCTGGTCGGCGACGCGCACGGCTTCCTTGAGCTGCCCGAGGATCTGCGGTTCGCCCAGCACCATCGAATCGAGCCCGCTCGCGACGCGGAAGGCGTGGCGCGCGGCGTGCCCGTCGTGCAAGGTGTACGCATGCGAGCGCAGCACGTTCATCGACACGCCGCCCGAATGGGCCAGCCAGTCGAACGTGCGCTCGATGTCGCCGCCGTCGCCCGCGCCGTAGATCTCCGTGCGATTGCAGGTGGACAGGATCGCCGCCTCGGGCTTGTGCGAGAAAGCTTCACGCAGCGAGAGCAGCGTCGGCTCGAGCTGGTCCATGGCATACGCGAACCGGCCGCGCAAATCCAGCGGTGCGGTGGTGTGGTTGATGCCGAGGGCCCAGACAGCCATGGGCGCGATTATAAAATCCGCCCATTTTTCGGGCACTTGCGCTAACTCAAGTGCCCCGGAGCCATGGGCCCATCCCAGATTGCCCTGCACTTTGCCGGTTTTGTCGCGCCGGCGTTCTTCGTCAGCCTCGCAGTGGCTTGGGCCGCGCGCTGGCTGCGCCTCGCACCCCAGCCGCCCAGGTGGTGGGTGCAGGCCGCGATCAATTTCGCGGCGGGCGTGGCGGTTCTCGCCGTCGGCCTGCGCTATTTCGGCGTCGACGGCAAGATGGCCACGTACGCGGGCCTGGTGGCCGCCGTCGCCACGGCGCAATGGCTCAGCAGTCGCGCGTGGAAGGCGTGACCGCCTCGTTCATCGCACAATCGACACATGACCACGGCACAAAGACAGCTGATCACGCCCGAGCTGCGGCGCTGGATCGTCGAGCAGGCCCAGGCCGGGCACACCGCCGAATCGGTGCTCAAGTCGATGCTGGCATCGGGCTGGGCCGAAGACGTCGCCATCGAGGCGATGGAGTCCACGTTGCGCGGCCACCTCGAGGAAGTGGCGGTTGCGCAAGGCATGCCGGCCGCGGTGCCCGTTCCCGAGCCGGCCGTGGGCGAATCGCCGCTGTACATCGACGCGGGCGACCGCCAGGTGTGCGTGCTGCAGTCGATGGTCGACCCGCGCATCGTCGTGTTCGGCGGCCTGCTGTCGGATGAGGAATGCGAGCAGCTGATCGGCTTTGCGCGCCCGCGCCTGGCGCGCTCGCTCACGGTGGCGACGCAGTCCGGCGGCGAGGAAGTCAACGCGGACCGCACGAGCAACGGCATGTTCTTCCAGCGCGGCGAGAACGAACTCGTTTCGCGCATCGAGGAGCGCATCGGCCGGCTGGTGAACTGGCCGGTCGAGAACGGCGAGGGCCTGCAGGTGCTGCACTACACGCCGGGCACCGAATACAAGCCGCACTACGATTACTTCGACCCGGCCTCGCCCGGCACGGCGACGATCCTGCGCCGCGGTGGCCAGCGGGTGGGCACGGTGATCATCTACCTCGGCGAACCCGAGAAGGGTGGCGGCACGCACTTCCCCGATGTCCACCTGGAAGTCGCGCCGAAGCGCGGCAACGCGGTGTTCTTCAGCTACGAGCGCCCGCACCCGGCCACCAAGTCGCTGCACGGGGGCTCGCCGGTGCTCGCGGGTGAAAAGTGGATCGCCACGAAGTGGCTGCGCGAGCGCAAGTTCGAGTGAGAGTCCGCGCCAACGGCATTGCCATCGAAGTCGAGGACTCCGGCCCGCCCGATCGCCCGGCCGTGGTCCTCGTCATGGGGCTGGGCATGCAGCTCGTCGCATGGCCGGCCGATTTCGTGCAGGCGCTTGCCGCTGCGGGCTTTCGCGTCGTGCGCTTCGACAATCGCGACATCGGCCTGTCGGAGCCGTTCGATCACGCGGGCGTTCCCAACGTCATGTGGGAAGGCCTCAAGCACCGCTTCGGGCTGGCGATGCACCCGTCGTACACGATCGGCGACATGGCTGCGGACACGCTCGGCGTGATGGACGCGCTGGGCATTGCGCAGGCGCACATCGTCGGCGTGAGCATGGGCGGGATGGTGGCGCAGCGCGTTGCGCTCGACGCGCCCGCACGCGTGGCGTCGCTCGCCAGCATCATGAGCTCGAGCGGCGCGCGCTACCTGCCCGGCCCGCGGCCGCATGTGCTGCAGGCGCTGCTCTCGCGCCCCGAAAGCAGCAGCGAAGCGGCGATCGTCGCGCATGCAGTGCGCCTGTTCGAGGTGATCGGCAGTCCCGGCTTCCCGATCGAGCCGCAGGACTTGCGCGCGCGCATCGTGACGGCGACGCGCCGCAGCTATCGCCCGGCGGGCACGGTGCGCCAGCTGGTCGCGGTCGCGGCCGATACGCGGCGCGCCGACGAATTGCCGCGCATCAAGGTCCCGACGCTGGTGCTGCACGGCCGCGACGATCCGCTGGTCCCGCCCGCGTGCGGGCACGACACCGCGCGCCGCATCGGCGGGTCGAAGTTCCACGTGATCCCGGGAATGGGCCACGACCTGGCGCCGGGCGTCGTCGCCGCGCTGCTCGAGCATCTCTTGCCGCACCTGCAGGACGCGAAGGCGCCCGCATGAACACCCCCGAACAGTCGCAACTGGGCAAGCCGGCACCTTACGCGGACCGCTACGACGCGTCGCTCCTGTACCCGATGCCGCGCGCGCCCAAGCGCACCGAGATCGGCCTGGGCGCGACGCTGCCTTTCTTCGGCGCGGACATGTGGACCGCCTACGAGCTGTCCTGGCTCACGCCGCGCGGCAAACCGCAGGTGGCGATCGCGCACGTGACGGTGCCGTGCGAGACGCCCAACATCGTCGAGAGCAAGTCGTTCAAGCTCTACCTGAACAGTTTTTCCAACAGCGCGTTCGCGTCGCCCGACGAGGTGCGCGAGCGCATCCGCGCCGACATCGGCGAGGCGGTGTGGCGCGGCGCGCCGTCGCAATCCAGCGTGGGCGTGCGCATCGTCATGCCCGACCAGTTCGATGCGGAGCCGATCCACGAACTCGACGGGCTCAGCCTCGATCGCCTGGACATCGAATGCTCGCTCTACACGCCGGCGCCGGAACTGCTGAAGGCCGCGTCGGGCGAACAGCCGGTGACCGAGACGCTCGTGTCCAACCTGCTCAAGAGCAACTGCCTCGTCACGGGCCAGCCCGACTGGGGCAGCTTGCAGGTGCGCTACAGCGGGCCGCAGATCGACCAGGCGTCGCTGCTGCAGTACATCGTGAGCTACCGCAACCACAACGAATTCCACGAGCAGTGCGTCGAGCGCATGTTCATGGACCTGTGGACGCACTGCAAGCCGACGAAGCTCGCGGTGTACGCGCGCTACACGCGGCGCGGCGGCCTCGACATCAACCCGTTCCGCAGCAGCCATCCGGCGCCGGCGCCGAAGAACGTGCGCACGGCGCGGCAGTAGCGGTCGCCGCGCGCGGCGGCGGCGATCCGACCTGGCGGGTCTACCATGCCGGGCAGGAGGGCTTCATCATGACCCGCACCCCCACGCTCGCCGACTCCCTGCGCTGGCTCGACTCGCTCGAATCCGCAGGCACCGTGAACACCACGGGCGCATGGCCGCTGTCGAGCACCCTCGACCATTGCGCCCAGAGCGTGGAGATGAGCATGGACGGCTATCCGCAATCGAAAGGCGCGCTGTTCCAGCGCACCGCGGGGCGCGCGGCGTTCGCGCTGTTCCGCTGGAGAGGCGAGATGGGCCACCCGCTCGACCAGCCCATCCCCGGCGCGCCTGCACTGGCGGCGGGCGCGGACTGGAAACCGGCGGCGCAGCGGCTGCGCGCCGCCATTGCGCGCTTCGAAGCGCACACCGGCCCGCTCGCGCCGCACTTCGCTTACGGCGCGCTCGCAAAGACGGAATACGCCGCGGCGCACGCGATGCACATCGCCGATCACCGCAAGGAAGTCGTCGCGGCGTGACCGGCTAGCGGGTCAGAACAGGTCGAGCGTCTGCGCGCCCGGCTCCGCGGCGCGGACGTCCTGCGGCTGCGGTGGCGGCCCGGTGACTTCCGACCCGGCTTTCGCCAGCTTGCCCACGCGCACGCCGAGCAGGCGCAACTTGCGCGACAGGTCGACGCGCTTCAGGCACTGGCCCGCGATGCGGCGGATCGTCGGCCCGTCGGCGGTGAAGTGCTCGATGGTCTGGTCGCGCGTCGCGGTGCGGAAGTCGTCGTAGCGCAGCTTGATGCCGATCGTCTTGCCGACGTAGCCCTTGCGCTTCAAGTCCGACGCGACTTGCACGCACAGGTCGGTGAAGATCGCGCCGAGTTCGGCGCGGTCGCGCACCGCGTGCAGGTCACGGTCGAACGTCGTCTCGCGGCTCATCGACACGGGCTCGCTCTCGGTGACCACCGGCCGGTCGTCGCGGCCCCATGCGGCGTCGTGCATCCACGCTCCGTACGACTGGCCGAAGTTGTCCACCAGCCATTCGGGATCGGCGTTCGCGATGTCCCCGATCGTGTGCAGGTGCAGCTTGTGCAGCTTCACCTCGGACTTCGGCCCGATGCCGTTGATCTTGCGCACGGCCAGCGGCCAGATCCTCGATTGCACGTCGGCTTCGTACAGCACCGTGATGCCGTTCGGCTTGTCGAACTCGCTCGCCATCTTCGCGATCAGCTTGTTCGGCGCGACGCCGATCGAACACGTCAGCCCCGAGCGCTCGAAGATCGACTTCTGGATCAGGCGCGCCAGCACGCGGCCGCCTTCGCGCTGGCCGCCGGGCACGGCGGTGAAGTCGATGTAGACCTCGTCGATGCCGCGGTCCTCGATCACCGGTGCGATCTCGGCGATCGTCGCCTTGAACATGCGCGAATACTTGCGCACCTCGTCGAAGTCCACCGGCAGCACGATGGCCTGGGGGCACAGCTTCGCGGCCTTCATCATGCCCATCGCGGAGCCGACGCCGAACTGGCGCGCCGGGTAGGTCGCCGTCGTGATCACGCCGCGGCCGACGTAGTCCTTCAGCAGCGGGAACGCATCGGCCGGGATCTCCGAGCGGTCGCGGCCGGCGAAACGCTCTTGCAGCAGTGCGTCGACCGTGCGCCGGCCGCCGCCGATCACCACCGGCAGCCCCTTGAGCTGCGGGTAGCGCAGGAGCTCGACCGACGCGAAGAACGCGTCCATGTCGAGATGCGCGATGCGGCGGATGGGGGTCACACCGCGATTGTGAAGCGTCGCCTAGCGCCTTTTCATCAGGATGTCGCGCCCGACCGTGTTGATGTCGGTGCGGCCGCAGAACGCCATCGACAAGTCCAGTTCCTTCTGGATGATCTGCAACGCCGCCGTGACGCCTTCCTCGCCCATCGCGCCGAGGCCGTAGACGAACGCGCGGCCGATGTAGGTGCCCTTCGCGCCGAGCGCCATGGCCTTGAGCACATGCTGGCCCGAGCGGATGCCGCCGTCCATGTGCACCTCGATCCTGCTGCCCACCGCATCGACGACATCGGGCAGCGCGTTGATCGACGACTCCGCGCCATCGAGCTGCCGCCCGCCGTGGTTCGACACGATGATCGCGTCCGCGCCGGTGTCCACCGCGATCTTCGCGTCCTCGACGTCCTGGATGCCCTTGAGGATCAACTTGCCGCCCCAGCGGTTCTTGATCCATTCGACGTCCTTCCACGTGAGCGAGGGGTCGAACTGGCGCGACGTCCACTCGGCGAGCGAGCCCATGTCCTCGACGCCCTTCACGTGACCGACGATGTTGCCGAAGTCGCGCCGCTTCGTCCCGAGCATCTGCCAGCACCACGCCGGCTTGGTCGCGAGGTTCGCGAGGTTGGCGAGCGTCGGCTTGGGCGGCGTCGACAGGCCGTTCTTGATGTCCTTGTGGCGCTGGCCGATGATCTGCAGGTCCAGCGTGAGCACCAGCGCCGAACAGTTCGCCGCTTTCGCGCGGTCGATCAGGCTGTTGATGAAGTCGCGGTCGCGCATCACGTACAGCTGGAACCAGAACGGGTGGCCGCCGGTGCCTTGCGCCACGTCCTCGATCGAGCAGATGCTCATGGTGGACAGCGTGAACGGCACGCCGAACTTCTTGCAGGCGCGCGCGGCGAGGATCTCGCCGTCGGCGTGCTGCATGCCGGTCAGGCCCACGGGCGCGAGGGCCACCGGCATCGCGACGTCCTGCCCGATCATCGTCGTGCGCGTCGAGCGCTTCTCGATGTCGACGGCGACGCGCTGGCGGAACAGCCATTGGTCGAAATCGGCTTCGTTCGCGCGGTAGGTCCCCTCGGTCCACGAGCCGACGTCGGCGTATTCGTAGAACATCCGGGGCACGCGCTTTTGCGCAAGCACGCGCAGGTCTTCGATGCAGGTGATGGGCGGCACGATCGTTCTCCTCGTGCCGTGAATGCTAGCGGCTTGCGGCCACCGCACCGATGAGCGAATTTCGGTTACGCCGGAAATTTGCTCAAGGCCACCGCGCGATCAGGGGCGCGGGGCGGTCTGCCGGCCGAACTGGTCCACCTGCCAAGCGAGCTGCGACTGCGGGTCCGGCGGCGTGACGTGAGTGACGGCGCAGCGATGGTCCGCGCCCACGTCCAGGCGCAAGTCGCAGGCCGGGCCGGCGCCCATCGCCGTCGTATCCGGCGCGGACGCGGCGCATCCGGCCAATGCGGCCGCTGCGATTGCACAGGCGAAGACAAAGCGCTTTTCCATGCGTCCATGCTGGCCCGCGTGCCGCCGCTGGGCTGTCGGACGGCGCCCGTAAAGCGTGCCCGCGAATTCAGGCGAGGCGCTGCCTGTGCCGCGCAACCTGCGCGCGCACCTGGGCCGGGGCGGTTCCGCCGGGCAGGTCGCGCGACTCGAGCGAACCGTGCAGCGACAGCGCGCCGTACACGTCCTCGCCGATGAGCGGGCTGTAGCCCTGCAGCGTCGGCAATGGCAGGCCGGCGAGGTCGATGCCGTGCGCCATCGACTCCTTCACCGCCCTGGCGACGATTTCGTGCGCATCGCGGAAGGCCAGCCCCTTCTTCACGAGGTAATCCGCGAGGTCGGTCGCCGTGGCATAGCCGCGCAGCGCCGCCTGTTCCATCGCGTCGGCATCGACCGTGACGCCGCCCATCATCTCCACGAAGATGCGCAGCGTGTCGCGCAGCGTGTCCACCGTGTCGAACAGCGGCTCCTTGTCTTCCTGGTTGTCCTTGTTGTACGTGAGCGGCTGGCCCTTCATCAGCACCAGCAGGCCCATCAGGTGGCCGACGACACGCCCGGCCTTGCCGCGCGCGAGCTCCGCGACGTCCGGATTCTTCTTCTGCGGCATGATCGACGAGCC
>DATBPW010000315.1:0-4597 GCA_036561125.1 Ramlibacter sp.
ATGCCGTCGTCGCCGACGTGGTGCTTGTGGCTGAAAGGGATCGGCTGCGTGATGGGTTGCCCGAGCCGGTCGTACGCCTGGGCGCGCCAGATCGCGAAGGCAGGCAGCGCGACGATCAGCAGCAGCACGAGCAGCGCGAAGAGTGCGCGCAGTGCGAGCACGTCACCGGGACCGAAGGGTTGCGGGCGTGAGGAGGTCTTCACGATGCGGCAGCCAATATAGGACCCGCGCGCCGGGCCGTGGGCGCATGCGCCGCGTTGTTACGCCAATGCTGTGCTCGTTCGCGCGCCGCCCTTATTGCATTTGAACCAATGTATTGGCCGGGCGGCGCTCACGCGAAGATGCGGCGGGCCTTGTCCTCGAGTTCCTGCCGCCGCATCATGATCCGCGGCAAGTCGGGGTGCAGCGGGTTGATTTCGGCCAGCGCCCACTTGTAGAACGCCTGCGCAACCATGACGTGGATGAGGTTCAGGATCTTCATGCGCCTATCGTGTCCTGCGGCTGAGGCTGGAGCTGTCAGCGCCGAACCTCGCACGGACGCGGCGTTTGCCGACAGAGCGTGTCGGAGTTCACGCTGGCCGGACTAGTGCGACAGCACGGCAGTGGCGAGTGCGTGTATTTTTCCGGGCCGCCGCGCACAGGTACGATGCCCGGATGATCTTCGCCCGCTGCGTGCTTGCGCTCGCCGGCTGCATCGCAGCCTGCTGTGCAACGGCGCAGGCCGGCGACGATGGGCAGCTGCTGGCCGCTGTCGGGCGCTTGCGCGAACAAGGCTGCCGGGGCCACGCGGGCACCGGTGCGCCGCTGCACCTGTCGGCGTCGCTGTCGCGCGCGGCGGCGCGCATGGCCGCCGGCGAGAACGCGCTGTCGTCGGTGGAGCGCGAGGGCTTTCGCGCCACGCGCGTGTTCCATTCGAGCTTCGTCGGCTATCGCACCGCGCCCGATGTCGCGAACGCGCTGGCGGCCCACTACTGCGGCGACCTCGTCGAGCCGCGCTTCACCGACTTCGGGATGCGTCACGACGGCTCGCAGTGGACGCTGGTGCTCGCGGCGCGGTACCAATTGCCGAAGCTCGCGGACGCGCGCGCGGCCGGCGAGCGCGTCCTCGCGTTGGTGAACGAGGCGCGCTCGCATGCGCGCCGCTGCGGCGGCCGGCAGTTCGAGCCGGCGCCGGCGCTGCGCTGGAACGGGCAGCTGGAAGAGGCGGCCGGCGAGCACGCGCAGGACATGGCCGCGCACGCGCTGCTCGATCACGAGGGCCATGACGGCAGCACGCCCGCGCAGCGCGTCTCGCGCACGGGCTACCGCTGGCGCAGCGTGGGCGAGAACGTCGCGGCGGGGCAGGCGTCGGCCGACGACGTCGTCGAAGACTGGCTGTCCAGCCCCGGCCATTGCGCGAACATCATGGAGCCGTCGTACACCGACATGGCCGTGGCGTTCGCCGTCAACATGAAGGCGAGCTCGGTGGTGTACTGGGCGCAGGAGTTCGGCCGGCCCCGGTGAACCCCGTCACAGGATCGGGCGATTGCAACGGCCGGGCTTCGTCCGTATGATGGCCCAGCCGACTGGAGGGCTGGACCATGGTAGCAAGCGTAGTCTGTATTTCGCGGGCGATGTACACCGGCGCGGAGACGATCGCCAGTGAGGTCGCCGAGCAGCTGGGTTTCCGTTACGTCGACGAGGAAATCGTCCAGCGCGCCGCGCAGAAGCGCCACTTGACGGCCGCCGAGATGGCGAGCGTCGAGCGCCGCAAGTCGCTGCTCGCGCAAGCCATCGAGGATTTCGGGGACACCACCTCCGACCTGGTGGCGTATTTCGCGAACAACAAGGAATCGATGCGGCCGAGCGATGAACTGCGCGAGCCCATCCGCCAGGCCATCCTGGAAACAGCGGACGAGGGGCGCGTGGTCATCGTCGCGCACGCGGCGTCGTACGCGCTCGCGCGGCGCAAGCAGGTCCTGCGCGTGCTGATCACCGGCTCCGAATTCGGGCGCGTGCAGAAGTGGGCGCCGACCAGCGGCGGCCGCAGCCCGCGCGAGGCCGCCGAAGCCATCCGCGCGAGCGATGCGGCCCGCGCCGATTACCTGCAGCGCTTCTACGACGTGAAGAGCGAGCAGCCGGACCACTACGACGTGACGTTCTCGGTCGATTCGTTCAAGCCCGAGGTGATCCGCGAGCTGATCGTCGCGGCCGCCAGGGTCGTCGACTGAAGCGCGCGCGGGTCAGCCGGCCCGCAGCGCCTTCAGCACGTTCTCCGGCGTCGCCGGGGCGTCCATGCGCACCACTTCGGCGCCGCCGCGCGCAGCGCCGACCGCGTCGCGGATCGCTTCCCACACGCTGATCGCCAGCATGAACGGCGGCTCGCCGACGGCCTTGCTGCCGCCGACGTTGTCTTCGCGGTTGGCTTCGGGCCACAACCGGATGTCGAAGTGCGCCGGCACGTCGCCGGTGGCGGGAATCTTGTACGTGCTGGGCGCGTGCGTCGTGAGCAAGCCCTTGTCGTTCCAGACGAGCTGCTCGGTCGTGAGCCAGCCCATGCCCTGGATGAAGCCGCCCTCGATCTGGCCGATGTCGATCGCGGGGTTCAGGCTGCGGCCCACGTCGTGCACGATGTCCACCTTGAGCAGGCGCGACTCGCCCGTGAGCGTGTCGATCGCCACTTCGCTGCAGGCCGCTCCGTACGCGAAGTAGAAGAACGGCCGGCCGGTGAGCGTGACCTTGTCGTAGTGGATCTTCGGCGTGCGGTAGAAGCCGTCGCTCCACAGCTGGATGCGGTTCGCGTACGCCGCCTTCACGACGTCGTCGAATTCGCGTGTGCCGTTCGGCGTGATCACCTTGCCGCCCGCGAAGCGCACGGCGCCGGCGCCGCAGTTGTCCAGCCCCGCGACAAACGCGGCGAGGTTGTCGCGCACGTTGCGTGCGGCGAATTGCGCCGCGCGGCCGTTCAGGTCCGTGCCGCTCGACGCCGCCGTGGCCGACGCGTTGGGCACCTTGCTCGTGTCGGCCGCGGTGGCGCGTACGCGTTCGACCGGCACGCCCAGCTCGTCGGCGACGACCTGCGCGACCTTCGTGTTCAGGCCCTGGCCCATCTCCGTGCCGCCGTGGTTCACCTGCACGCTGCCGTCGGTGTAGACGTGCACGAGCGCGCCGGCCTGGTTGAACAGCGTCGCCGTGAAGCTGATGCCGAATTTGACCGGCGTGATGGACAGGCCGCGCTTGATGACCGGGCTGGCCGCGTTCCACTGCGCGATGCGCGCGCGCCGCTCGCGATAGCGTGCATGCTCCTCGAGCTGCGCGACGAGCGGATGCAGGATGTTGTCTTCCACCTTCATCCGGTAGTGCGTGACGTTGCGCTCGTCGATGCCGTAGAAGTTGCGCTTGCGCACGTCGAGCGCGTCGAGGCCGAGCACGCGCGCGATGTTGCCGAGGATGGCCTCGATGAGGATCACGCCTTGCGGCCCGCCGAAGCCGCGGAACGCCGTGTGGCTCTGGACGTTGGTGCGGCAGCGGTACGAGACGATCTCCACGTCGGCGAGGAAGTACGCGTTGTCGGTGTGGAAGATCGCGCGGTCCGCGACCGGGCCCGACAGGTCGGCGGAGAAACCGCAGTTCACGTACATCGCCACCTTCAGCGCCGTGACGAGGCCGTCCGCGTCGAAGCCCACGTCCCAGTCGTAGTCGAACGGGTGGCGCTTGCCGGTGACGAGGAAATCGTCGTCCCGGTCCAGGCGCATCTTCACCGGCGCGCCGCACTTGCGCGCCGCGAGCGCCGCCCACACCGCGAGATGGCCGGCCTGCGTCTCCTTGCCGCCGAAGCCGCCGCCCATGCGCCGGCATTCGACCGTCACCGCGTTGTTCTCGATGCCCAGCGCATGCGCGACCCAGTGCTGCACTTCGCCGGGATGCTGCGTGCTCGAGTGGATGTGCCAGGTGCCCTGTTCCTTCGGGATGGCGTACGCGACCTGGCCTTCGAGGTAGAAGTGCTCCTGCCCGCCGACTTCGAATTTCCCCTGCAGGCGATGCGCCGACTGCGCGAGCGCCGCATCGGGCTCGCCGCGCCGCACGGTGACCGGCGGCAACACGTAGCTTTGCTGCGCATGGGCTTCGCGCGGCGACAGGATCGCGGGCAACGGTTCGATCTCGAGCGCGACCTTGCGCGCGGCACGCCGCGCATCCATCGCCGAATCCGCGACGACCAGGCCGATCACCTGGCCCACGTGGTTCACGTCGCCCGTTGCAAAGATCGGCTCGTCGTGGACGAAGGTCGCCAGCAGCGGATCGCCGGGGATGTCGCGCGCGAGCACGACGCTGCGAACACCGGGCATGGCCAGGGCCGGTGCGACGTCGACGTTCTTCAGCTTGCCGCGTGCGACGCTGGACAGGATCGGCGCCGCGTGCAGCGTGCCCTTGATTTCCGGGATGTCGTCGATGTACGTCGCCGTGCCCGTCACGTGCGCGCGCGCGCTTTCGTGCGGCAGCGCGACGCCGGTTGCCGGTGCGTGCGTGCGGGCGGCCGGCTCGTCGCGCTTCATGCCGCGGGCTCCTCGAGCACGAACGACTCGAGGTTGATGCGCGCGTCGCCCTGGCTTTCCAGCCA
>DATBPW010000316.1:0-10704 GCA_036561125.1 Ramlibacter sp.
ACACCATAGTTGTACGTGAGCTCGATCTCCGCGTGTTCCGGGTTGGTGCCGTAGCCGACGAACGCCAGGTCGTACTTCTGGTCGGGGCGCTCGGTGGTGCGCAGCAACTTCATGCCGAGCACGCGCGTGTAGAAGTCGATCGACCGCTTCAGGTCGCCGACGCGAAGCATGGTGTGCAGGAGTCTCATGCGTGCATTATCCTGTGGTCATGATCATCGTGCCGACGATCCGGCTGGCCACGCTGCGCGACGCGCGCGCGATCGCCGAGATGTCGCGCGACGAGATCGAGGCGGGCCTGGCGTGGACGTGGACGCCCGAGCGCGTGCGCCGCTCGATCCGCGACCGTGCGACCAACGTCGCCGTCGCGCAGGAAGGCCGTGCGATCGTCGGCTTCGGGATCATGCATTACGGCGACGAGAAGGCGCACCTGTCGCTGCTCGCCGTGAGCTCGGCGCTGCGCGAGCACGGCGTGGGCGGGTACCTGCTCGACTGGCTGGAGAAGTGCGCGCGCACGGCCGGGCTGGCGCGTGTGGAGCTCGAGGCGCGCGCCGACAACCTCGACGCGCTGGCGTTCTACGGCCTGCGCGGCTACGAGCGGTACGCCACCGTGCACGGCTATTACCAGGGCCGGATCGACGCCTTCCGGCTGGTCAAGGCGCTGGCGGTGCCGGGCGACTAAAGCCTCCTGCCAGCAAACGATTCGCGATTCCCTATACTGCCCCGGCCCGCGGCGAACCCGCGCGCCTGCGCCTTACACGCTCATCCCAAGAAGAAACAGCACCTATGGCATCACTGCGCCTGATCCGTCTCCTGTGTCTTTCGTCCGCCGCCGCGTCGGCATTGCTGCTCGCCGGCTGCGGCCCGAGCAGCGCCCAGCCCGCCGGCGGCATGCCGCCGCCCGAAGTGGCGGTGGTCACCGTGAAGCCCGGCGACGTCGGCATCGTCACCGAACTGCCCGGCCGGCTCGAAGCCTCGCGCATCGCGCAAGTGCGCGCGCGCGTGCCGGGCATCGTGCTCAAGCGCATCTTCCGCGAAGGCACGGACGTGCGCGCGGGCCAGCCGCTGTTCCAGATCGATTCCGCCACGCTGCAGGCGCAGGTGATGAACGCGCAGGCCACGCTGGCGCGCGCGCAGGCCAACCAGCAGCAAGCGAGCGCGCTGGCCCAGCGCTACAAGCCGCTCGTGGAAGCCAACGCCATCAGCAAGCAGGATTACTCCAACGCGATCGCCGCCGAGAAGGCAGCCGAAGCCGACGTCGCTGCGGCGAAGGCCACGGTGGAGACGGCGCGCATCAACCTCGGCTACGCGACCGTCACTTCGCCGATCTCGGGGCGCATCGGCCGCGCGCTCGTCACCGAAGGCGCGCTCGTCGGCCAGGGCGAAGCCACGCCGCTCGCCACCGTGCAGCAGATCAACCCGATGTATGCCAACTTCACGCAGTCGTCCAACGAGGTGCTCAAGTTGCGGCAAGCGCTGGCGCAAGGCCGCCTGAAGCGCGCGCAGGGCCTGGAAAGCGCGCAGGTGCGCATCGTGCTCGACGACGGCAGCGTCTATCCGCAGCCGGGCCGCCTGCTGTTCTCCGACCTCACCGTCGACCCGACCAGCGGCCAGGTGATGTTGCGCGCCGAAGTGCCCAACGCCAATGGCCTGCTGCTGCCCGGCATGTACGTGCGCGTGCGGCTCGAGCAGGCGCAGGTGGGCAACGCGGTGCTGCTGCCGCAGCAGGCCGTCACGCGCTCCGCGCAAGGCGACACCGTGATGGTCGTCGACAAGGACGGCAAGGTCGCGCCGCGCCAGGTGAAGGTCGGCAACGAACAGGAAGGCGACTGGGTCATCCTCGGCGGCTTGAATCCCGGCGAGCAGGTGGTCGTCGAAGGCTTCCAGAAGATCCGCCCCGGCGCGGCGGTGAAGGCCGTGCCGTGGCAGAAGCCGGGCGCCGCGCCCGCGGCCCCCGCGGCTTCCGCGGCGAAGAAGTAAAGGGCCGGCCCGATGGCGAAGTTCTTCATCGACCGCCCCGTCTTCGCGTGGGTGATCGCGCTGTTCGTGCTCGTGCTCGGCGCCACGTCGATCACGAAGCTGCCGGTCGCGCAGTACCCCACCGTCGCGCCGCCGACCATCGTCGTGTCGACCGTCTACCCCGGCGCGTCGGCACAGACGCTCGAAGAGACGGTGCTGTCCATCATCGAGCAGGAGATGAACGGCTCGCCGGGCCTGATCTACATGGAGTCGGTCGCGCAGGCGAACGGCTCCGGCTCGATCACGCTCTCGTTCGAGCCCGGCACCAATCCGGATCTCGCGCAAGTGGATGTGCAGAACCGGCTCTCGCGCGCCGCGCCGCGCTTGCCCGCGGCCGTGACGCAGCAGGGCGTGCGCGTGGACAAGGCGCGCTCGAACTTCCTGCTGTTCACCATCATCTCGTCCGAAGACCCGGCGTGGGACCCGATCGCGCTGGGCGATTACGCGTCGCGCAACATCCTGCCCGAGATCCAGCGCATTCCGGGCGTGGGCCAGGCGCAGCTGTTCGGCACCGAGCGCGCGATGCGCATCTGGGTCGACCCGGCCAAGCTCGTCGGCTTCAACCTGTCGATGGCCGACGTGAACGCCGCCATCCGCTCGCAGAACGCGCAGGTGTCGGCCGGCGCGCTCGGCGACCTGCCCAACGTGCCGGGCCAGACGATCGGCGCGACGGTGATCGTCAACGGCCAGCTCACCAGCGTCGACCAGTTCCGCAACCTCGTGCTGCGCGCGAACACCGACGGCTCGACGGTGCGCCTGAAGGACGTCGCACGTGTCGAACTCGGCGGGCAGGGCTACTCGGTCTCCGCGCGCATCGACGGCAAGCCGTCCACCGGCATCGGCGTGCAGCTGGCGCCCACGGGCAACGCGCTCGCGACCGCGACCGCCGTGCGCCAGCGCATGGAAGAACTGTCGAAGTTCTTCCCGGCCGGCATGCACTGGGCGATCCCGTACGACACGTCGAAGTTCGTCAGCATCTCGATCCGCCAGGTGGTCGAGACGCTCACCGAGGCGATGATCCTCGTGTTCGCGGTGATGTTCCTGTTCCTGCAGAACTGGCGCTACACGCTGATCCCGGCGATCGTCGTGCCGGTGGCGCTGCTGGGCAGCTTCGCCACGCTCTACGCCATCGGCTTCTCGATCAACGTGCTCACGATGTTCGGCATGGTGCTGGTGATCGGCATCGTGGTGGACGACGCGATCGTCGTCGTCGAGAACGTCGAGCGGATCATGAGCGAGGAGGGCTTGCCGCCGCGCGAAGCGACCGTCAAGGCCATGGGCCAGATCCAGGGCGCGATCGTCGGCGTGACGCTGGTGCTGATCTCGGTGTTCGTGCCGCTCGCGTTCTTCGCGGGCTCGGTGGGCAACATCTACAAGCAGTTCTCGGCGGTGATGCTGTCGTCGATCGGCGTGTCGGCGTTCATGGCGCTGTCGCTCACGCCGGCGCTGTGTGCCACGCTGCTCAAGCAGGTCGGCGCCGGCCACCACCTGGAAAAGGGGGGCTTCTTCGGCAACTTTAACCGCGGCTTCAAGAACACGGCGCGCGGCTACGAGAGCTTCGTCGGCAAGATCCTGCGGCACGTGGTGCGCGCGCTCGTCGTGTACCTCGCCGTGATCGTGGCGGTGGCCTTCTTCTTCTGGAAACTGCCCGGGTCGTTCCTGCCGATCGAGGACCAGGGGTACATCATCGTCAACGTGCAGTTGCCGCCGGGCGCGACGGTGGAGCGCACGAGCAACGTGATCTCGCAGGTGGAAGGCTTCCTGCTCAAGCAGCCGGAGGTGGAGCACACCATCGGCGTGCTCGGCTTCTCGTTCTCGGGGCAGGGCCAGAACGCCGGCCTGGTGTTCGTGCCGCTCAAGCCGTGGGACGAGCGCAAGGGCGCCGGGCACAGCGCGGGCGCGCTCGCGGGCCGCACCACCGGCGCGATGTTCGGCGTGAAGGACGCGTTCATCTTCGCGGTGAGCCCGCCGCCGATTCCCGAACTCGGCTCGTCGACCGGTTTCGCTTTCCGCCTCGAGGACCGCGGCGGCCTCGGGCACGAAGCGCTGCTCGCCGCGCGCAACCAGCTGCTCGGCATGGCGTCGCAAAGCAAGGTCGTGGCGGGCGTGCGTCCCGACGGCCTCGAAGACGCGCCGCAACTGCAGGTCGAGATCGACCGCGACAAGGCCAACGCGCTGGGCATCACGTTCGACGCGATCAACACGACGCTGTCCACCGCGATCGGCTCGGCCTACGTGAACGACTTCCCGAACCACGGCCGGCTGCAGCGCGTGATCGTGCAGGCGGACGCGCCGCAGCGGATGCAGCCCAACGACATCCTGCGCCTGACCGTCACCAACAAAGCCGGCGATTCGGTGCCGCTCGGCGCCTTCGCCAGCACGCACTGGGTCACGGGCCCGATGCAGACGATCCGCTACAACGGCTACCCCGCGATGCGCATCGCGGGCGATGCGGCGCCCGGCAAGAGCACGGGCGAAGCGATGGCGGAGATGGAGCGGCTCGCGTCGCAGCTGCCGCAGGGCATCGCGTACGAATGGACCGGCATCTCGCGCGAGGAGCAGCTGTCGGGCTCGACGGCGTCGATCCTGCTGGCGTTCTCGCTGCTGTCGGTGTTCCTGTGCCTCGCGGCGCTGTACGAGAGCTGGTCGATCCCGATGTCGGTGATCCTGGTCGTGCCGCTGGGCGTGCTCGGCGCGCTGCTGGGCATCTGGCTGCGCGGCTACCCGAACGACGTGTACTTCAAGGTGGCGCTGGTGACCATCATCGGCCTGTCCGCGAAGAACGCCGTGCTGATCATTGAATACGCGAAGGACCTGCACGCGCAGGGCAAGGGCCTGGTCGACGCGGTGATCGAGGCGGCGCACCTGCGGTTCCGCCCGATCATCATGACGTCGATGGCTTTCGTGTTCGGCGTGCTGCCGCTGGCGATCGCATCGGGGGCCGGTTCGGCGAGCCAGCGCGAGATCGGCACCGGCGTGATGGGCGGGATGCTCACCGCGACGTCGCTGCTCGTGCTGTTCGTACCGGTGTTCTTTGTCGTCGTGCGGCGCATCTTCAAGGGCAGCGAGCGGCAGCGGCGGATGTATGCACACCAGCTCGATAACGCGCCTGCGCCCCCCGAGGGCCACGCGCCGGGAGGTGCCGAATGATGTCCAGGCGCTTCATCGCCATCGCTTGCGCCGCACTGTTGTCGGCGTGCACGCTTGCGCCGACCTACCAGCGCCCCGCCGCACCGGTGCCGGCCGATTTCCCGTACGGCCCCGCGACCGCCGGCACGCCCGCGGCGCAGCTGAAGTGGCAGGACTTCATCACCGACCAGCGCCTGCGCTCGCTTGTGGCCACGGCGCTCGCGAACAACCGCGACCTGCGCGTGGCGATGCTCAACGTCGAGGCGGCGCGTGCACAGGCCGACGTCTCGCGCGCGAACCTGTTCCCGACGATCAACGCCGCGTTCAACTACACGCACCAGCCGGCCACGCCGTCGACGCCGTCCACGCTGTACACGGCGGGGCTTGCGGTGAGCGCATGGGAGGTCGACCTGTTCGGCCGCCTGCGCAGCCTGAGCGAAGCGGCGTTCGCGCAGTACGTCGGCAGCGAAGAGGGCCGCAAGGCCGCGCAGATGACGCTTGTCACTTCCGTGGCGAACACGTGGCTCGGCCTCGTCGCCGACGACGAGCTGCTGGCGATCACGCGCGAGACGCTGCGCACGCGCGAGGAGTCGCTGCGCCTCACGAAGCTGCGCTTCGACAACGGCGTGGCATCGGAGATCGACTTCCGCCAGGCCGAGACGCTCTACGAGACTGCGCGCGCGACGCTCGCCCAAATCACGCGCCAGCGCGCGGTGGACGTCGACGCACTCGCGCTCCTGATCGGCCAGGCCGTCCCCGCCGATTTCCGCACGCCCGAAAGCACGCTGGCAATCCGCTTCCCCGACGTGCCCGCGGGCCTGCCGTCCGAAGTGATCACGGCGCGGCCCGACGTGCGCCAGGCCGAACAGCAGCTGATCGCGGCCAACGCGAACATCGGCGCCGCGCGCGCCGCGCTGCTCCCGCACATTGCGCTGACGGCGCAGGCGGGCAGCGCGAGCACGGCGTTGTCGGGCCTGTTCAAGGCGGGCTCGTGGGGCTGGACTGTCGCGCCGTCGGTGGCGATGACGATCTTCGACGCCGGCCGCAACGCCGCGAACCTGCGCGGCGCCAATGTCAACCGCGACATCGCGGTGGCGCAATACGAGAAGTCGATCCAGTCCGCCTTCCGCGATGTGGCCGATGCGCTCGCGGGCCGCGCCAACTTCGGCGACCAGGTCGACGCGCAGCAGCGCGCCGTCACCGCCGACCGCGTGCGCCTGCGCCTGGCGCAACTGCGCTACGACAACGGCGTGGCAAGCTACCTCGACCTGCTCGACGCGCAGCGCACGCTGTTCGCCGACCAGCAATTGCTGGTGCAGGCGCGGCTCGCGCAATTGCAGAACCAGGTGCTGCTGTACAAGGCGCTCGGCGGGGGCTGGAACGCGTGAGCGCCACCGCGCAGGCGCTCGCGCGGATTCGTGCGGAGAACGCCAGCCTGAAGGCGTTCACGGCGATCCGCGACGATGCGTCGGCGGCTGCACTCGCAGCGACATTGCAAGGCCCGCTCGCGGGCCGGCTCGTCGCGGTGAAGGACATCTTCGACACGACGGACTTCGCGACGGCGTACGGCTCGCCCATCTATTCGGGCCACCGGCCGCGGGCCGAAGCCGCGATGGTGGCGGTGATCCGCGCAGCAGGCGGCCTCGTCGCCGGCAAGGCCGTCACGACGGAATTTGCGTACCTCCAGCCTTCGCCAACGTTGAATCCGGCCGCGCCGGGGCACACGCCGGGCGGCTCGTCATCGGGCTCCGCTGCGGCAGTCGCGGCAGGACTGGTGCCGCTCGCGATCGGCTCCCAGACCGGCGGGTCCGTCATCCGGCCTGCGTCGTACTGCGGCGTCGCGGGGTTCAAGCCGAGCTTCGGTGTGTTGCCGACGGCGGGGATGAAGTGCTTCTCGTGGTCGCTCGACACGGTCGGGTTGTTCGCACGCACGGTGGGCGAGGTGCGCGACTTCGCGCAGGCCGTGAGTGGCGGTCGCGTCGCGCGCATCCCCGCACGCGATCCGCGCGAATGGCGCATCGGCGTGCCGCGCGCATTTCCATGGGGTGACGTGTCGGCCAGCGCGGCGAAGGCGACGCAACTGGCGATCGAGCGGCTGCGCAGCGCGGGCGCCAGCGTGATCGAGTGCGACCTGCCGCACTGGGCGGCCGACTGCTTCGTCGCGCACGACGCGGTGCAGGGTTGGGAAGCGGCGCGTGCGCTCGCGCACGAGTTCGAACATCACCGCGACCAGCTCTCGCCGCTGCTGCGCGATTACCTGGCGCAGGCGCGCAACACGAGCGACGAGTCGTACGCGCAGGCACAGGCAACCGCGCGCAGTGCGCGCCTGGCGGCACACAAGTGGATCGAAGGCATCGACGTTCTGCTCACCCCCAGCGCGCCGGACGAAGCGCCGGAAGGCTACGCGTCCACGGGCGCGTCGACGTTCAACCGCGCATGGACGCTGCTCGGCACGCCTTGCGTGAATGTGCCCGGTGCGACCGGCGTGCGCGGCTTGCCCATGGGCGTGCAGTTGGTCGCCGCGCCGGGCGAAGACAGCGTGTGCCTCGCGGCCGGCGAGTTGCTCGAAGCGGCGTTGGCCTAGGCGTCATCCCGGCGCAGGCCGGGATCGTCGGGCGTGGTTCGGCCGCGCTTCATCCATCGCCAACGACCCCGGCCTGCGCCGGGGTGACAGTCATTTGATCTCGAACACCAGGCGCGCGCAGCGCGTCAGTGCGGCCGCGAGCCGAGCTTGCGATAGACCGTCGCGCGGCTGATGCCGAGTTTCTTCGCCGCCGCCGCGACGTTGCCGCGCGCTTGCGCGACGGCATTGCGGATCAACGCGATCTCCACGTCGCGCAGCGGTGAGACCGTGGCGCGATGGTCGCCCGTCGACGCCACGACGGTGACGCACAGGCCCGAGGTGAGCAGCAGCTCCATCGTGCGCGGCTGCGCGCGCGCCGCCTCGTCGAACAGCGGCTGCCACGGCTGGGCGATGAACTCGCTGCAATGCGGGCGCGACCCCGGCGGCTGCAGCGCGGGCACGAGATCGCGCGCGACCGCATTGCTGCCGAGCACCCAGCCGTCGTCGTCGAGCACCAGCAGCGCGTCGTCGTCGCCGCCGATCGCGCGGCCCGGCCAGTTCAAGCGCAGCAGCAGCCGGTGCGGCAAGGCGAGCGCTAGCGCGTTCTCGATCGAGCGCGCGGCCTGCGCCGCCAAATGCTTGAGTTCGCTGCGCTCGACCGCGTCGATGCCCGTGAGGTCGAGCATGCCCGCGCAGCTGCCGTCCGGCGCGAACACCGGCGCGCCGGCGCAGCTGTAGCACGCGGTGTCGTCGAAGAAATGTTCGCCGCGATGCAGCCACACGGGTTGCAGCTCGGCAAGAGCAGCGCCGATCGCGGTGGTGCCCACTGCGCGCTCCGACAGGTCCACGCCCACGCGCGTGATCAGGCGCGCGCGGCGGTCGTTGCGGTCGATCGGCCCGTGCACGTCGACGACGATGCCGTGCTCGTTCGTGAGGATCGCGAAGTAACCGGTGCTCGCCAGCGCGCGCGACAAACCGTCGAGCACGGGCCGCGCCGCGGCCAGCACAACGTGATGCGCTTCGTGCAGCCGCTTGAGCGCCTGTTCAGGCACGAGGTCGAACGCGACGCGATGCTCAGGCGCATGGCCGATCTCCAGGCAGCGGCGCCACGAGCGCTCGATCCACGCGCCTTCGGCCCAGCCGCGCGGCGGCGCGGCCCGGCCGTCGCGCATCACTGCGGCGCGCGCAAGCGCGATCTGTGCGAGTCGGTCGCGAGGAGCGAGCGTGTCCAAGGTGCGCGAGTGTCCGGGCAGGTTGCGATCCACCATTGTTCCATTTTGAGAATTTCGAAACCGGGCGGCGCATAACTAGGGTTTCGCCTAGGGTTTCCCCGAAGGTGCGGTTCAACAATGGCCTCCCGCCACAAGGAGGCCCCATGCTCGTCTCGTTCAAGGTCAACGGCAAGCAGGCGAACGTCGACGTCGCACCCAACACGTTGCTGGTGCAGGCGCTGCGCGAGAACCTGCATCTCACAGGCACCCACGTCGGCTGCGACACCGCGCAATGCGGCGCGTGCACCGTGCTCGTCAACGGCCGCGCGATCAAGTCATGCAACACGCTGGCCGCGCAGCATCCGGGCGCGGAGATCACCACCATCGAAGGCCTCGCGGCCGCCGACGGCACGCTGCACCCGATGCAGGCCGCGTTCAAGGACTGCCACGGCCTGCAATGCGGCTTCTGCACGCCGGGCATGGTGTTGAGCGCGGTGGACCTGTGCAAGCGCAACCCCGGCGCCACCGAAACGCAGATCCGCGAACAGCTCGACGGCAACATCTGCCGCTGCACGGGCTACCAGAACATCGTCAAGGCGGTGCAGCAGGGCGCCGCCGCCATGAAGGCCACGGCCTGAAGGGGAACGCAATGGGTGCATCCGATTTCGCAAAGCTGCCGCACATCGGCGAGTCCGTGCGGCGTGTCGAGGACGCGCGCTTCCTCACCGGCGCCGGCCAGTACACGGACGACGTCAACCTGCCGAACCAGCGCTACGCGGTGTTCGTGCGCTCGCCGCACGCGCACGCGAAGATCAAGGCGGTCGACACGAAGCGTGCTTCGGCGATGCCGGGCGTCGCGCGCGTGTTCACCGGCGCCGATCTCGCGGGCAAGGTCAACGGCCTGCCGTGCGGCTGGCTGATCACCAGCACCGACGGCCAGCCGATGAAGGAGCCGCCGCACCCGGTGCTGGCGGTCGACAAGGTCCGCTACGTGGGCGACCACGTCGCGATGGTCGTGGCCGACACGCTGCAGCAGGCGCGCGACGCGGCCGAAGCGGTCGACGTCGATTACGAAGTGCTCAGCGCCGTGGTCGACGTGCGCGACACCGCGAAGGGCAAGGGCCTCGCGCTGCACGACGCAGCGGCCGACAACCACTGCTACAAGTGGGCGATCGGCGACAAGGCGCAGGTCGACGCGGCGTTCGCGAAAGCCGCGCACGTCACGAAGATAGCGTTCACGAACAACCGCCTCGTGCCCAACGCGATCGAGCCGCGCGCCGCACTGGCGTCGTACAGCCGCGCGAGCGACGAGTACACGCTGTACGTCGCCAACCAGAACCCGCACGTCGAGCGCCTGCTGATGACGGCGTTCGTGCTGGGCCTGCCCGAGCACAAGGTGCGCGTGATCGCGCCCGACGTGGGCGGCGGCTTCGGCTCGAAGATCTTCCTTTATGCCGAAGACGTCGCGCTGACGTACGCGGCCAAGCAACTCAATTGCGCGGTGAAGTGGACCGCCGACCGCAGCGAGTCGTTCCTGTCGGACGCGCATGGCCGCGATCACTCGAGCGTCGCCGAAATGGCGATGGATGCCAACGGCAAGTTCCTCGCGCTGCGCGTGCACACCGACGCGAACCTCGGCGCGTACCTGTCGACGTTCTCAACCTGCGTGCCGACCATCCTGTATGCGACGCTGCTGGCGGGCCAGTACACCACGCCGCAGATCCATGTCGAGGTCGACGCGTGGTTCACCAACACCTCACCGGTCGATGCGTACCGCGGAGCGGG
>DATBPW010000317.1:0-12384 GCA_036561125.1 Ramlibacter sp.
CCGCATGCGGTCCTGCGCCTTGCGCATCTTGGACGCCGCGACCATCTCCATGGCCTTGGTGATCTTCTTGGTGTTCTCCACCGACTTGATCTTCCCGCGGATTTCCTTGCCTGCAGCCATGTTCGGCTCCTGCCTTGTCCGGGTTAAGCGAAGGACTTCTTGAAGGATTCGATGGCGGCGGCGAGTTCGGCCTCGGCATCGATGCACAACTTCTTGAAAGCCTTCTTGTCTTCGCTGTCGCTGTCCTTCGCGGGCTTCGGGTCCCACTTGGCGCCGTTCTTCTCGATCGTGCCCAGCAGCGGTGCGTGCTTGTCGCGCAGGTACTGGTGCAGCCCGTGCTCGAACGCGAGCACCTGCTTGATCTCGACGTCGTCGAGGTAGCCCTTGTTCACCGCGAACAGCGACGCGCCCATCAGCGAGATCGGCAGCGGCGAGTACTGCGGCTGCTTGAGCAGTTCCGTCACGCGGGCGCCGCGGTCGAGCTGCTTGCGCGTGGCCGCGTCGAGGTCGGAGGCGAACTGCGCGAAAGCCGCCAGTTCACGGTACTGCGCGAGGTCGGTCCGGATGCCGCCCGACAGGCCCTTGATCCAGTTGGTCTGCGCGGCGCCGCCGACGCGCGACACCGAGATGCCCGCGTTGATGGCGGGACGGATGCCGGCGTTGAACAGGTTGGTTTCCAGGAAGATCTGGCCGTCGGTGATCGAGATCACGTTGGTCGGCACGAACGCGGATACGTCGCCGGCCTGCGTCTCGATGATCGGCAGCGCGGTGAGCGAGCCGGTCCTGCCCTTGACTTCGCCCTTCGTGAACTTCTCGACGTAGTCGGCGTTCACGCGCGCGGCGCGCTCGAGCAGGCGCGAGTGGAGATAGAACACGTCGCCGGGATACGCTTCGCGGCCCGGCGGGCGGCGCAGCAGCAGCGACACCTGGCGGTACGCGACGGCCTGCTTGGACAGGTCGTCATAGATGATCAGCGCGTCCTGGCCGCGGTCGCGGAAGTACTCGCCCATCGTGCAGCCCGAGTACGCCGAGACGTACTGCATGGCGGCGGATTCGGAAGCCGAAGCCGCGACGACGATCGTGTACTCCATCGCGCCGTTGGCTTCCAGCGCGCGCACGATGTTCTTGATCGTGGACGCCTTCTGCCCGATGGCGACGTACACGCAGGTCATGTTCTGACCCTTCTGGTTGATGATCGTGTCGACCGCGACGGCGGACTTGCCGGTCTGGCGGTCGCCGATGATCAGTTCGCGCTGGCCGCGGCCGATCGGCACCATCGAGTCGATGGCCTTCAGGCCCGTCTGCACCGGCTGCGACACCGACTGGCGCGCGATCACGCCGGGCGCGACCTTTTCGATCACGTCCGTCATCTTGGCGTTGATCGGGCCCTTGCCGTCGATCGGCTGGCCGAGCGCGTTGACCACGCGGCCGATCAGCTCCGGCCCGACCGGCACCGACAGGATGTTGCCCGTGGTCTTGACCGTGTCGCCTTCGGAGATGTGCTCGTACTCGCCCAGGATCACCGCGCCGACGGAGTCGCGCTCGAGGTTCAGCGCGAGGCCGAACGTGGGCGAGCCATCGGGCGTGGGCGGGAACTCCAGCATTTCGCCGGCCATCGCTTCGGACAGGCCGTGGATGCGGACGATGCCGTCGGTCACGGAGATCACCGTGCCCTGGTTGCGGATGTCGGTGGTGGCGGTGAGGCCTTCGATCCGGCTCTTGATCAGTTCGCTGATTTCAGCGGGATTGAGTTGCATGACTCTTTCCTTCGGTTGATTCGTTGGCGCGCGGCTTCAGGCCGTCAGCGCGACTTTCATTTGGTCCAGGCGCGCCTTCACCGACGTGTCGAGCACCTCGTCGCCCACCGCGACGCGGATGCCGCCGATCAGCGACGCATCTTCCTGCACCGTGAGGTTCAGCTTGCGGCCGAAGCGCTTTTCGAGCAGCTGCGTGAGTTCGGCGAGTTGCTGCGCCGAGACCGGGAACGCGCTGTACACGGTGCCGTCCGATGCGCCCGACTCCGCGTTCTTCAGCTCGCGGAACTGGTGCGCGATCTCGGGAACGGCGGCGAGCCGGCCGTTCTCGATGACCGTGCGCAGGAAGTTCTGCCCCGCTTGCGGCAACTGCACGCGCGCGACGTCGGTCACGATGTCGTACACCTGCTGCGGCGTGACCTTCGGGTTGTCGGCGAAGGACAGCAGCTGCGCGTTGCCCGCGACGGCGGCCAGCGCGTCGAGCCAGCTCGATTCGCCGGTGAGTTCGGCATGCGGCGCCTTGTACAGCGCTTCCGCGTAGGGGCGTGCGATCGTGGCGAGTTCGGCCATGGCTTTGCTTCGCGTCCCTTTACAGCTCGGTCTTCAGGCGACTGAGCAGGTCGGCGTGCACTTGCGCATTGACCTCGCGGCGCAGGATCTGCTCGGCGCCCTTGACGGCCAGCGCGGCGACCTGCTCGCGCAGTTGCTCGCGCGCACGCACGGACTGCTGCTCCGCCTCGGCCTTCGCGGCCGCGACGATCTTGTTGCCTTCGTCGGTCGCCTTGGCCTTCGCCTCTTCGATCATCGAGTGCGCCATGCGCTCGGCTTCGGCCAGGCGGGTGGCGGTGTCGCCGCGCGCACGCGCCAGTTCCTCCTCGACGCGCTTGTCGGCCGCGGCCAGTTCCGACTTCGCCTTCTCGGCGGCGGCCAGGCCTTCGGCGATGCGCGAGGCACGGTCGTCGAGCGCGCGCGCCATCGGCGGCCAGACGAACTTCATCGTGAACCATGCCAGGATCAGGAACACGATCATCTGGATGATGAGGGTACCGGTGATGCTCACTTTTTCGTCCTTGGATCCGCGGCGCGGGCGCCGCGGGATCTGACAGGGAATGCGGGAAGCGGTGCGCCCGTCACTTGCCGGCGACTTGCGCCAGCTGCGACAGGAACGGGTTGGCGGTCGTGAACCACAGCGCGATACCGACGCCGATGATGAACGACGCGTCGATCAGGCCGACCAGCAGGAACATCTTGGTCTGCAGCTCGCCCATCAGTTCGGGCTGGCGCGCAGCCGACTCGAGGTACTTGCTGCCCATCACGCCGATGCCGACACAGGCGCCGAGCGCGCCCAGACCGATGATCAGGCCCGCGGCCAGTGCGACGAATGCGATAACGTTCATTGTGACTCCTTGGATTTCCTTGAGGTGGGGTTGAAGTTGCGAAACGGTGGCGTCAGTGCGCGTCGTGGGCCTGGCCGATGTACACCAGCAGCAGCATCATGAACACGAACGCCTGCAGCACGATGATCAGGATGTGGAAGATGGCCCAGACGGTGCCCGCGAAGATGTGCAGCGCGGCCAGCACCAGGCCGCCCGCCGTGAACGTGAACGCGCCGCCCAGCAGGGCGATCAGCAGGAACAGCAGTTCACCCGCGTACATGTTGCCGAACAGCCGCATGCCGTGCGACACGGTCTTGGCGATGAATTCGATGACCTGCATCGCGAAGTTCACGATGCCCAGCAGCACGGCGAAGATGGGGTTCTTGCTGGTGCCGAACGGCGCGGTGACGAGCTCGTGCGCCCAGCCGCCCAGGCCCTTGATCTTCACGTTGTAGAACAGGCAGATCAGCAGCACCGACACCGACAGCGCCATCGTGATCGACAGGTCCGCCGTCGGCACGACACGCATCTTCGCTTCGGGATTGCCGGTGGCGTGTTCCCAGATCTGGGGGATCAGGTCCACCGGCAGCAGGTCCATGGTGTTGAGCAGCACGATCCAGACGAAGGCGAACAGCGCGAGCGGCGCGACGAAATCGCGGCTCTTCTCGTTGTGCACGATGCCCTTGGATTCGCGGTCGACCATCTCGACGAGGACTTCCACCGCGGCCTGGAAGCGGCCGGGCACGCCCGACGTCGCCTTGCGCGCGGCCAGCCACATCACCCAGCAGGCGATCACGCCCAGCGTGACGGACCA
Organism: Ramlibacter sp.; assembly: GCA_036561125.1. Classification (GTDB taxonomy): domain Bacteria; phylum Pseudomonadota; class Gammaproteobacteria; order Burkholderiales; family Burkholderiaceae_C; genus Ramlibacter. The sequence goes on from DATBPW010000317.1 coordinate 3,945, forward strand.
GAAGATCGAATCGAGGTTGAAGACCGTGAAGTCCACCACCGACGCGGGATGGTGGTTCTGGAAGTGCGTGAGGTGGTGAATGATGTATTCACCCGCTGTCATCCCGTGTTCTTCGGCAGCCATTTCCTGTCGGACCCTTAATTCACCCATCGCGGCGCTTGCCCGAGAAGGCAAGCGCCACCCAATAGACCTTCAGCACCAGCACCAGCCCCACCAGCAGGGCGGGCCAGCTCAGTTGCGGCACCAGCTTCGGCGCCGCGGCCAGCAGGGCGAACGTGGCGGCGATCTTCACCGCCTCCCAGCCCATGAATGCCGCCGCGGCGCGCTTCGCGTCGAGGGATGCCCAACGCGACGTCAGCCCCCGCGCGAAGATTGCTGCGGGGAGCGCCACGGCCAGCGCGCCATAGGCGGCCGACCAACCTGCCTGCATTTTCCCTGTCCAGCCCCACGCCGCCAACGCCGCGAGGACCCCCACCATGACTTGAGCCGCCAGCACCTTCGACAGCGGCAGCGGCGGAAACCGCTCCCGCAGGCGCTGGGCTTCTTCGGCCGTCAGCTGCCGGTACGGCGCCTCGTCGTCGCTATCGGGCGGCAGCGCGCTCCTTCGGATTTCTTCCATGGTGTGCGCTGCGGGACCGATTTCTTCACAAAGCCACTCATTATAGGAGAAACCCGACCCGGCTCATCGATACGTAATCGCACCGATCGCCCAAAAATGCGCCGCGGCCGGCCCGCGCGCGCAGACCGCACAATCGAGGCATGACAGAAGACTTGCTGGCCGACCTGCCCTGCTACCTCAACGGCGAATTCACCACATTGCGCAACGCCAAGGTGAGCGTGATGGACCGCGGCTTCATCTTCGGCGACGGTATCTACGAGGTCGTCCCCGCCTACGGCGGCAAGCCGTTCCGTTTCGACGAGCACATGGGCCGGCTGGGGCGCAGCCTCGGCGAGCTGCGCATCGCCAACCCGTACGCCGCCAGCCGCTGGCGCGAGATCGTCGACGAGCTGATCGCGCGGTACGCGCGCCAGCAAGGCAAGCCGGCCGCCGGGACGGACCAGCTCGTGTACCTGCAGGTGACGCGCGGCGTCGCGATGCGCGACCACGTGATGATCCCCGGCCTCGAGCCGACCGTGTTCGCGATGAGCAACCGCCTTGCGACGTACGGCGCGCAAGAACGAGCGAAAGGGTTCGCGTGCGTCACCGCCGACGACTTCCGCTGGAAGAAGGCGCATGTGAAGAGCACGAGCCTGGCGGGCGCGGTGCTCGCGCGCCAGGTGAGCGCGGATGCGGGCGCGATCGAGACGATCATGTTCCGCGACGGCTGGCTCAGCGAAGCCGCGGCGTCGAACGTGTGGGTGGTGAAAGGCGGCAAGGTCTTCGGCTCGCCCAAGGACAACCTCGTGCTCGAGGGCATCCGCTACGGCCTGATCGAGCAGATCTGCCGCGACGCGGGCATCGCGTTCGAGCTGCGCCGCGTCTCGCGCGACGAAGTGTTCGCGGCCGACGAGCTGCTGCTCAGCTCCGCGACCAAGGAAGTGCTGCCCGTGACGCAGCTGGACGGCCGCCCCGTTGGAAACGGCCGGCCCGGCCCCATCTACGAGAAGCTGTACGCCGGCTACCAGCGCGTCAAGCAGTCTTCCCCATGAACACGATTCCCACGCCCGAAAAGTCCCTCATCGAATACCCGTCGCGCTTTCCCATCAAGGTGATGGGCGCGAAGGCGGACGGTTTCGTCCACGCGGTCACGCAGATCGCGAAGCAGTTCGACCCGGCGTTCGACGCCACGACGGTCGAACTGCGCGACAGCCGCGCGGGCAACTACCTCGGCGTCACCATCACCGTCAACGCGACGAGCCGCGAGCAACTCGACGAGCTGTACCGCACGCTCTCGACGCACCCGATGGTGAAGGTCGTGCTCTGATGCACCCGGTCGTACGCGGGCGCGTTGCGTACGAGCCCACGTACGAGGCGATGCGCGAGTTCACCGCGCAGCGCGCTGCCGCCACGCCCGACGAACTGTGGATCTGCGAACACCCGCCGGTCTTCACGCAAGGCCTCGCGGGCAAAGCGGAGCATGTGCGCGACCCGGGCGACATCCCCGTCGTGCCAACGAACCGCGGCGGGCAGGTCACGTACCACGGGCCGGGGCAGGTGGTCGCGTACCCGCTCATCGACCTCCAGCGCGCGGGCTACTTCGTCAAGGAATACGTCTACCGGCTCGAAGAGGCTGTGATCGCCACACTGGGGCATTTCGGCGTGACGGGCCACCGCGTGGCCGGCGCGCCGGGCATCTACGTGAAGCTGGACGATCCGTTCGGGCATTCGCTCCTGCCCTCGCGCCAGGGCTCGCCGGATTTCTCTGGCCTGGGCAAGATCGCCGCGCTGGGCATCAAGGTCAGCCGCGGCTGCGCCTATCACGGTGTCGCTCTCAACGTCGCGATGGACCTGCAACCCTTCCGCCGCATCGACCCTTGCGGTTACGCGGGGCTCGAAACCGTGGACCTTTCTACAATCGGCGTGTCCACCACCTGGGAAGAAGCGGCGCGCGTGCTCACGGACAAGTTGCTCGTGCACCTGGCGCCGCGCCATCGATGAGCAGCAACCCGACCGTCCGCGAAGCGCAATCCCCCGAGACCTACGACGCCTCGGCCAAGCAGAAGGCCGCGGCGAAGCTGTCGCGCATTCCCGTCAAGGTGGAGCCGCACGAAATCCTGCGCAAGCCCGAGTGGATCCGCGTGCGCGCCGGCTCGGCCAACACGCGCTTCTACGAGATCAAGCAAATCCTGCGCGAGAGCAACCTGCACACGGTGTGCGAGGAAGCGTCGTGCCCGAATATCGGCGAATGCTTCGGCAAGGGCACGGCGACCTTCATGATCATGGGCGACAAGTGCACGCGCCGCTGCCCGTTCTGCGACGTGGGGCACGGGCGGCCCGACCCGCTCGATGCGAACGAGCCGGAGAACCTCGCGAAGACGATCGCCAAGCTCCAATTGAAGTACGTGGTGATCACGTCCGTCGACCGCGACGACCTGCGCGACGGCGGCGCGGGGCACTTCGTCGAATGCATCCGCAAGACGCGCGAGCTGTCGCCCGGCACGACGATCGAAGTGCTGGTGCCCGACTTCCGCGGCCGCGACGACCGCGCGCTGGAGATCCTCAAGGCGGCGCCGCCCGACGTGATGAACCACAACCTCGAGACGATCCCGCGCCTGTACAAGCAGGCGCGGCCCGGCTCGGACTACGCGTTCAGCCTGAACCTGCTCAAGAAATTCAAGGCACTGTTCCCGCACATCCCGACCAAGAGCGGCTTGATGGTGGGCCTGGGCGAGACCGACGACGAGATCCTCGACGTGATGCGCGACATGCGCGCGCACGGCATCGACATGCTCACGATCGGCCAGTACCTCGCGCCGTCCACGTCGCACCTGCCCGTCAAGCGCTACGTGCATCCCGACATCTTCGGGATGTTCGAGGCGAAGGCGCGCGAGATGGGCTTCTCGCACGCCGCCGTCGGCGCGCTGGTGCGCTCGAGCTACCACGCCGACCAGCAAGCGCACGCCGCGGGCGTCGCCTGACATCGGCGGCGTGATGCACGCCAATCTGTACGCCCTCGGCGCGATCGCGCTGTGGGCGACGCTCGCCGCGCTGGGCGTGTCGCTCGCGCACGTGCCGCCTTTCCTGCTCACGGGCCTGGCGCTCGTGATCGGCAGCGTGCCCGCGTGGCCGCGCATGCGCGAGTGGCGCGTGCCGGCGTCGACGCTCGCGCTCGGCGTCTACGGCCTGTTCGCCTATCACTTCCTGCTGTTCATGGCGCTGCGCAGCGCGCCGGCCGTCGAAGCGAACCTGGTGAACTACCTGTGGCCGCTGCTGATCGTGGTGCTGGCGCCGGCGATCCTGCCCGGCTTCCCGCTGCACCTGCGTCACGTGGTCGCGGCGCTCGCCGGCTTCGCGGGCGCGGCGATCGCGATCCTCGGCGGGCGCGAGACGAGCGGCGGGTGGTCGTGGGGCTATCTCGCCGCGCTCGCGGCGGCCGTCATCTGGTCCAGCTATTCGCTCATGACGCGGCGCGTGGCGCCGTTCTCGACGGCCGCGATCGGCTTGTTCGGATTGGTGTCGGGACTGCTCGCGCTCGCGTGCCACGCGGTGTTCGAAGCGCCCGTGCAACTGTCCGCACGCGACTGGATGCTCATCGCCGTCGCGGGGTTCGGCCCCCTCGGCGCGGCGTTCTTCCTGTGGGACAAGGCGCTCAAGCTCGGCGACCCGCGGCAGATCGGCATCCTCAGCTACATCACGCCGTTCGCGTCGACGCTGGTGCTGATGCTCGCGACGCACCGCGCGCCGACGTGGAGCATCGCGTTGGCCGCGGTGCTGATCATCGGCGCGGCGATCGCGGGAACGCGCGAACGTCAGGCCGACATCAGCGCTGCCGGCTCGTCGGCCTCGACGACCTGACGCGCCCAGAGCGCCAGGCGCGTGGTGTCGGCGCGCAGGATCTCCTGCTTCACCGCGAGGATGCGCGCCGGATGCATCGAGAAACTGCGCAGGCCCAGGCCCAGCAGCAGCCGCGTCATCGCCGTGTCGCCGGCCATCTCGCCGCACACGCTCACGCCCTTGCCCTGGCGGTTGCACTCGGCGATCGTTTCCGCCACGAGGCGCAGTACCGCCGGGTGCAGCGGGTCGTACAGGTGCGCGACCGATTCGTCGGCGCGGTCGATCGCGAGCGTGTACTGGATCAGGTCGTTGGTGCCGAGCGAGAGGAAGTCGAAGTGCTTCAGGAACATCTTCAGCGTCAGCGCCGCGGCCGGGATCTCGATCATGGCGCCGAGCTTGACGGGGCCGTACGCGACACCGCGGTTGTCCAGCTCCGCCTTGGCGAAGTCGATGAGCGACAGCGTCTGGCGGATCTCGCTCGCGTGCGCGAGCATGGGGATCAGCATGTTCACCTGCCCGTGCGCCGCGGCGCGCAGGATGGCGCGCAACTGCGGCAGGAACACCTCGGGCTCGGCCAGGCTCCAGCGGATCGCGCGCAGGCCGAGCGCCGGGTTCAGGTGCGCGGCGTCGCGCATCGTATCGTCCAGCGGCTTGTCGGCGCCGACGTCGATCGTGCGGATCGTCACCGGCAGGCCTTCCATGCCCTTGACGGCGCGCACGTACGCCTCGTACTGCTCGTCCTCGTCCGGAAATTCGCCGCGCCGGCCCATGAACAGGAATTCGCTGCGGAACAGGCCGACGCCGACGGCGCCCGCCTTCAGCGCGCCCGGCGCGTCCTCGGGCAGCTCGATGTTCGCGAGCAGTTCGACCTTCTCGCCGTCGAGCGTCACCGCGGGCGTGTGCCGCAGGCGTTGCAGGCGGCCGCGCTCGAGCTCGCCCTGCCGCTGCTTGAAACCGTACTCGGCCAGGATGATCGGCGACGGGTCGACGATCATCACGCCGGCGTCGCCGTCGATGATCACCCAGTCGTCCTGGCGCACCAGCTGCGATGCGCTGCGCGCGCCGACCACGGCCGGGATGTCCATGCTGCGCGCGATGATCGCCGTGTGCGAATCGCGCCCGCCCACGTCGGTGACGAAGCCCGCGAACACGCTCTGCTTGAACTGCAGCATGTCGGCGGGCGACAGGTCGTGCGCGATCAGCACCAGCGGCACGTCCATGCTGTCGTCCAGCAGCAGGTCCTGCGGCGTCTTGCGGCGCGCCGCGGGCGGCGCCACCGGCGACGGCGTGCCCTTCATGTAGCGCAGGATGCGCTCGGCCACCTGTTCGAGGTCGGCCTTGCGCTGGCGCAGGTAGTCGTCCTCCATCTCGTCGAACTGGCGCGACAGCACCTCGAGCTGCGTCGTCAGCGCCCATTCGGCGTTGTAGAGGCGGTCGGTGATCCAGTGCTTCACGCCCGAGATCAGCTCCTCGTCCTGCAACAGCATCAGGTGCACGTCGAGCAGCGCGGACAGTTCGTGCGGCGCTTCCTTCGGGCCCATCTGCGTGATCGACTGCTGCAGCCGGTGGATCTCGTCGACCACGGCGTTGCGGCCGCCGCGCACGCGCTCGATCTCGGCGGCAACCTGCTCCGCCTCGATGAAGTAGTGCGCGACGTCGACGCGGCTGGACGCCATCAGCACGGCGCGCCCGATGGCGATGCCGCGCGAAACCGCCAGGCCGTGGACCGAGAAGGTCATTCCCCCTCCCCGAACTTGTCGTCGATGAGCGCGACGATCGCGTCCAGCGCCTCCTGCTCGCGCTCGCCGATCGTCTCGATCGTCACCTCGCTGCCCAGGCCCGCGGCCAGCATCATCACGCCCATGATGCTCTTCGCGTTGACGCGCCGCTCGCCCTTGCTGACCCACACCTCGCACGGGTAGCTCGCGGCCAGCTTCGTCAGCTTGGCCGACGCGCGGGCGTGCAGCCCCAGCTTATTGCTGATGGTCGCGGTGGTCTTGCTCATTGGTGCGTCGGGGCTGGTTCTGCGGCGCGGTGATCGCGACCTGCATCACGCCTTGCGTGCCGCCGATGACGGCGCGCGAAACGAGGGCGTCGAGGGTTTCGGTGCGGTACGAAACGGCGCGCAGCAGCATCGGCAGGTTCACGCCGGTGATCAGGCGCGAGCGCGCGCCGTCCACGAGCTTTTGCGCGACGTTGCTCGGCGTCGCGCCGAAGATGTCGGTGAGGACGAGCACGCCCTGGATCGCGGGCTGTTTCGCCAGCTGGTCCATCGCGATGCGCGCCATGGACAGCGATTCTTCGGGCGGCAGGTTGGGCTGCACGTCGATCGCCGCCAGTTGCGGCCCGCAGTCCGGGAAGACATGCAGCGCGCATTGCCGCAGCGCATGCGCGAGCGGTGCGTGGGCGATGATCAGGATGCCGTTCACTCTAGGGACGATTATCCCTTGCAACGGAGGCTGGGCGGTCCTCAAACGGGCCCGCGTTGGGCCGAGAAGGGGCTGGAGGCTAGGCGCGGAAACGGGTCAATACTGGATGTATTGACCCGTTTTCGGAACGACGCATACGGCCCCTTCTCGGCCCAACCCTCCGGGCCGTCACCAGAAACGCGTCATGCGTCGTTACGGGCTCCTTATGTACGGCGAGTACACCGCGTCACCCGCGCCTAGCCTGACGCGTTTCTGGTGGCGGCGCGGGCCCGTTTGAGGATCGCCCAGCCTCCAAGGAAATGGCCGTATCCGTAGAGTGAGCAAGCGAGGAATGCGGCCATCGCGCCACGGAATGCGGCGACGGTGCTCCAGCCGAGCGCCGAGAACCCATCGACCAGCAGCCCGATGCCCCATTGCAGGATGAACACACCGGCGAACACGACGAGGTTGTAGGCCGACAACGCACGGCCGGCCAGCGCGGCCGGGAACGCCATGCCCACCGCCGGCTGCGCGAGCGACGCGAACGTGCACGCGATGCAGAACAGCGCCCACGACCTGGCCGCGGCCTCGGGCCCGGCCCACACGATCCACGCGAGCGCGGCGAGGCTGATCGGCATGCCGCGCGCGATCAGCTTGTCGGTCGTGATGCCGCGCCGCTGCAGCCACGGGTTCACCAGGCCCCAGCCCCAGAACGTGCACAGCATGGCGAGGTTGATCACGAACAGGCCGCGCGCCGCGTGCGCCGCGTCGAGCCCGTCGACGCGCACGAGCCACGGCCCCGCCCACAGCGACTGGATCGCGATCATGCCCCCGTAGTTGAAGAAGCCGATCGGCGCCATGCGGCGGAAGTAGGCGTGGCGCCAGACCTGCTTGTAGCTCGGCGGCTCGCCGTGGCCGTGGCCGCCGGCGTCCCAGCCCGGCACGACGAGCGCGATGGCGATGCTGGCCAGCGCGATGCCCGCCGCCACGATCCAGAAGATCGGGCGCCAACCGACGACCGGCATCAGCCATTGCACCGGCAAGGTCGAGGCGACCATGCCGATCGAGCCCGTCATCAGCATCCACGAGTTCGCCCGCAATTGCGCCGGCGCATCGAGCCAGTGCCGGTAGCCGGTGAGCGGCGCCATCAAGCAAGCGCTCACGCCGATGCCGCACAGCACGCGCGCCGCGAGGAGGCCCGCGAAGCCGCCCGCGAGCGAGAACGCGACGCACCCCGCGACGGCGATGACCATGAACCCGAGCATCACGCGCTGGGGCCCGTAATGGTCGAGCCAGCGGCCCAGCGGCAGTTGCGGCAGCGCGAAGCCCAGGAAGAAGCCGCCCGCCAGCAAGCCGAGTTGCTGCGCGCTCAGCGCGAACTCGTGCGTGAGCTCCGGCGACAGCGTCGCGGTGATCGCCCGCAGCACCGCGGAGAAGAAGTACGCGAACGCGAAAGCGAGGAAGACGACGACGGCGCGCCCGCGCGCAAGGCCGGTCATTCGAAGCGCAGTCCGGTGAAGAAGGGCTCGGTCATCTCGGGCTTGAGCGCCCGCGCGTAAACGACGGCCTGGAACACCGAGGTGCCGCGCGCGAAGTA
>DATBPW010000318.1:0-2241 GCA_036561125.1 Ramlibacter sp.
GCACGCGCCGAACATCGGCATCGTCACCGCGTACAACGACATGCTCTCGGCGCACGCGCCGTACGCGCGCTTTCCCGACGTGATCAAGGACGAGGCGCGCCGCGCCGGTGCCACGGCGCAGGTGGCCGGCGGCGTGCCCGCGATGTGCGACGGCGTCACGCAGGGCACGTCGGGCATGGAGCTGAGCCTGTTCTCGCGCGACACGATCGCGCTCGCCACGGCCGTCGCGCTGAGCCACGACGTGTTCGACGCCGCATTGATGCTCGGCATCTGCGACAAGATCGTCCCCGGCTTGCTCATCGGCGCATTGCACTTCGGGCACATTCCCACTGTGTTCGTGCCCGGCGGGCCGATGCCCAGCGGCCTGTCGAACGGCGACAAGGCCAAGGTGCGCGAGCAGGCGGCGCAAGGACTCGTCGGGCGCAAGGAGCTGCTCGAAGCAGAGCAGCAGGCGTACCACACGCAAGGCACGTGCACGTTCTACGGCACGGCCAACAGCAACCAGATGCTGATGGAGGCGATGGGCTTGCACGTGCCGGGCGCGGCGTTCATCCAGCCGCAGGACGGCATGCGCGAATTGCTCACGCGCGAAGCGGTGCGCACGGCATTGGCGATCACGAAGTCGCGCCGCTTCACGCCCATCGGGCGGCTCGTCGACGAACGTGCCATCGTGAATGCGATGGCGGCCCTGTTGGCCACGGGCGGCTCGACCAATCACCTGATCCACTGGGTCGCGGTCGCGCGCTCGGCCGGGATCACGATCGACTGGACCGATTTCCAGGAGCTGTCGGCCGTGACGCCGCTGATCGCGCGCGTCTACCCCAACGGCACGGCCGACGTGAACGACTTCCAGCGCGCCGGCGGGCCGATGTTCATCATCCGCGAGTTGCTGGATGCGGGGCTGATGCACGAAGACGTGCTGACGGTGCACGAAGGCGGCATGCGTGCGTACGGCGCCGCCGGCGAATCGCGCGACACCTCCATCGTCCGGCCGCACGCCGATCCCTTCAGCCCCACCGGCGGCCTGCGCCTGCTCACCGGCAACGTGGGCCGCTGCATCATCAAGACGTCGGCGGTCCCGGACGACCGTCACATCATCGAAGCGCCGGCGCGCGTCTTCGATTCGCAGGACGCACTGCATCTGGCGTTCAAGGACGGCGAGCTCGAACGCGATGTCGTGTGTGTCGTGCGCTGGCAAGGCCCGCACGCCAACGGCATGCCCGAGCTGCACAAGCTCACGCCGCCGCTCGCGGTGCTGCAGGGCAAAGGGCATCGCGTCGCGCTCGTCACCGACGGTCGCATGAGCGGCGCATCGGGCAAGGTGCCCGCGGCGATCCACGTCACGCCCGAAGCCGCGGCCGGTGGGCCGCTCGCGAAATTGCGCGACGGCGATATCGTCCGGGTCGACGCGAAGCAAGGCATATTGCAGGCGCTGGTGCCGGACGACGAATGGGCACAGCGCACGCCGGTGGCGATGCCGCAGGCGTTGAGGGAAGCGGATGCGCACGGCACGGGCCGCGAACTGTTCGCAGCGTTCCGGCGCAATGCGCTGTCCGCCGAGGAAGGAGCATGCACATGGCTGTAGAACAACCCCTCTCGGCGCACGACGTGATGCGTGACGCGCCCGTGATCCCGGTGATCGTGCTGTCCGATGTCGCGCATGCGGTGCCGCTCGCACGTGCGCTGGTCGCCGGTGGCATTCGCATGCTCGAAGTCACATTGCGAACGCCGGCCGCGCTGGACTGCATCGCCGCGATCGCGCGCGAAGTGCCCGAAGCCGTCGCTGGCGCGGGCACCGTGCGCAATCCCGCTGACGCGCAAGCGGCTGTGAAGGCGGGCGCGCGCTTCATCGTCAGCCCGGGCTACACGTCCACACTCGGCCGCGCGTGCAAGGAGCTCGGCGCGGCGTATTTGCCCGGCGTCGCCACCGGCAGCGAGATCATGGCCGCGCAGGACGACGGCTATTCCGAACTGAAATTCTTCCCCGCGGTTCCATCGGGTGGCGTCGCGATGCTCAAGGCCTGGCAAGGGCCGTTCGCGGACGTCACGTTCTGCCCGACAGGCGGCATCGGCGCCGCGAACGTGCGCGACTTCCTCGCGCTGCCCAACGTCACGTGCGTCGGCGGCTCGTGGATCGCGCCGGTCGATGCGATGGAGCGCGGCGACTGGGCGCGCGTCACGCGGCTGGCGAAGGAGGCGAAGGCGTTGTGCGCGAATTGATCGTCAATGCGCGCAGTCGCC
>DATBPW010000319.1:0-4281 GCA_036561125.1 Ramlibacter sp.
CTCAACGCGCATGGCACGGCGACGCCGGCCAACGATCGCGCGGAAGCGGCGGCGATTCGCGCGGTGTTCGGGCCCGGCGGCGTGCCGGTGTCGTCGACCAAGGGCGTCACCGGCCATACGCTGGGCGCCGCCGGCATCGTCGAAGCGGTGGTGGCGCTGCAGGCACTGGAACACCAGCTGCTGCCGCCCACGGCCAATTGCGGCGCGCCGGACGCCGCGTTCGACGTCGATGTCATCACCGCACCGCGCCCGGCCCGGTTCCGTCACGCGATGTCGAACAACTTCGGCTTCGGCGGCAGCAATTGCTGCCTGATCTTCAGCCGGGCCGAATGACGTGACGCCGCTTCGATTCACGCTCCATTCGGCCGGCATCATGGCGCCCGGCCTGCTGTCGCTGGACGAACTTCGCACGGTGAACCGCGGCGAAGCGGCGTATGCCCATTCGCCCCTGCAGGTGCCGCCGCCCGCAAAGTTGCCGGCGCAGGAGCGGCGCCGGGCGAGCGCGGCCGTGCGGCTCGTTCTCGCATGTTGCGAGCATGCGTGCGGGTCGCGCGGCATCGCTCAGGACGAGCTTTACACCGTCTTCGCCACGGACGAAGGGACCGGCGAAATCTGCCAGCAGATGCTCGACGTGCTCGCGACGACTCGCCAGGTGTCGCCGCTCGTCTTCTCCAACTCGGTGGTGAATGCGCCGTCGGGATATTTCAGCATCGCATCCGGGAACCGGCTCTCGTCGACCGTCGTGAGCCTCGGTTTGGACAGTTTTGCCGGCGGCCTGCTCTGCGCCGTCACCGAAGCAGTGACGCGGCAGCAGCCGGTGCTGCTCGCCTGCTACGACGTTCCCATGACGCCGCCGATGGATGAAGTGCTGCCCGTTCGCGAAGGGATCGCGAGCGCATGGGTCATTTCGAGTGCGGGGCACGAGTCGCTGCCGTCGCTCGCATGCTTCGAATTGGCGCTGCAACCGGCGCGGGGCATCGAACCTTCCGCGCTGCCTGCATGGATGCCTGCCGCGTGGCAGGAACACGCGGCTGCGCGCGCCCTCGCGGCGCTCGCAATGCTGGACAGCCCCGCAGGTGCGTCCATGCGGTTCGCGCTGGGTGGCCAACACATGAGCCTTCGCCTGCATGACGGAGGTGCGCAATGAAAGTCGACCGCGCCCGGATCGAAGCGATCGTCCCGCAGTCGGGGGCGATGTGCTTGCTCGATGCCGTGAGCGAATGGGACGATCTGCGGATCGCCTGCACTGCCGTTGCGCCGGGCAATGCGCATCCACTTGCCCGCGACGGGGTCGTTCCGGCCGTCGCCGCTTGCGAATACGGCGCGCAAGCCGCAGCCATCCATGGGGCGCTGGTCGATCCCGCCGCGTCGGCGCGGGCAGGCCTGCTGGCTTCACTCGTCGACGTCCAGCTCTTCGCGGCCAACTTCCCCCCCGGCGCCGACCCCGTCATTGCGCGTGCGCACATGCGCAGCCGCACTGCCGACGCGTGCCTTTACGCATTCGAGGTCGAGGCCGGGGAATGCCGCCTCGCCGAAGGCCAATTGATGGTGGCGTTCACCGCACCTCGCATCACATGAGCGCGCAATCCGTTCCGGCCATGCCCCGCCGTGCGCTGGTGACCGGCGGCAGCGGGGAGATCGGCGCCGCGATCTGCCGCGCACTGGCCGCGCAGGGTCTGCACGTGATCGTGCATGCGAACCGCAACCTCGAGCGCGCGCAGGCGCTGGCAGCCGAGCTCGTCGCCGCCGGGCATTCGGCGGAATCCGTTGCCTTCGACTTGCGCGATGAAGCGGGCGTGCAGCGGGCCGTCGACTTGATCCTCGCGCAGGGGCCGATCCAGGTCCTCGTGAACAACGCGGCCGTCACGCGCGACGCGCTGCTTGCGGGGATGCAGGGCGGCGCGTGGTACGAAGTGATCGACACCAACCTGAACGGATTTTTCCGCGTGACGCAGCCCTTGCTGCTGCCGATGGTGCGCACGCGATGGGGCCGCATCATCAACATCAGCTCGGTCGCGGGCCAGTTGGGCAACCGCGGGCAGGCCAACTACGCCGCCGCGAAGGCGGGCTTGCACGGCGCGACGAAGTCGCTCGCGATCGAACTCGCCGGGCGCGGCATCACGGTCAACACGGTCGCGCCGGGCATCATCGACACGGGGCTGGCGCACGCTTCATTCGGGCCGGAAGCCGTGAAGGCGCTGGTGCCGGCAGGGCGCATGGGCTCGCCGGAAGAAGTCGCCGCCGTCGTCGCGTTCCTCGCAGGCGACGCGGCCAGCTACGTGACCGGACAGCTGATCGGGGTGAACGGGGGGCTGTGCTGAACATGCATGACGTACCGCATGACGCGTGGATCGCGATCCCGGCCTACCAGGAGGAAGGGACCATCCGCGCGCTGGCGCTCGACGCGCTGTCGCAATGCCCGCGCGTGATCGTCATCGACGACGGATCGACCGACGGCACCCGCCGCGAGCTGGAAGACCTTCCGGTCACGGTGCTCGCGCACGAGCGCAATCGCGGCAAGGCGGCGACCTTGTGCACGGCGTTCCGGTACGCGGTCGATCACGGCGCGGGCTGTGTGGTCACGCTCGACGGCGACGGCCAGCACGACCCGGTCGACGTCCCGTTCCTCCTGGCCGCATGGCACGGCGATCGCAGCCGCATCGTCATCGGCTCGCGACTGCATGACCGCGCGCATTTCCCGCCGGCGCGTTATCGCGCGAACCGGTTCGCGTGCTTCTGGATCTCCTGGGCCGCGGGTCACGCGATCGCCGATTCGCAGTCGGGCTTTCGCGTCTATCCGCGCGCAGTGATGGAGCTCGCGCTCGCCGGGAAGGTGCGCGGCCACCGCTTCACTTTCGAGAGCGAGGTCCTCATCGAAGCCGCGCGCCACGGGCACAAGACCCTGGCCGTCGCGATTCCGGGCCGGTACCCGGCCAATGCCCGGGCCAGCCATTTCCGGCCGGTGTTCGACATCGCGAAGATCGTCGTGATGGTCGGTGGCCGGCTGCTGCGCCGTGGCATGGCGCCTCTCGGCTTGTGGCGAAGCCTGCAGGCTCCGGCCGTCCTGCCGGGCCGGCGTGGCGCGCGCGCTCAATGAGCGAAGTGCTGCTCGCCGCCGAGGGACTCGTGTACCGCCACGCGGGGCAGGACCAGCCGGCGCTCGACGGCGTCGACCTGCAGTTGTCGCGCGGGCAGGCGGTCGGATTGCTCGGCCCCAATGGCTCCGGAAAATCGACGCTGATCAGCCTGCTGGTGGGCTTGCGCAAGCCCCAAGGCGGGCGCGTCGTCCGCGCGGCCGGATCGACCACGGTCGGATGGGTGCCGCAGGAGTATTCCTTCTACCCGGACCTCACATGCGCGGAGAACCTCGAGTTCTTTGCCGGCATGCTGGGCATCGATGCCGGGGAATCGAAGCGGCGCGTGCAACAGGCGATCGAAACCTGCATGCTTCAGGAGTTCGCGGGCAAGCGCGCGCGCTTCTGTTCGGGCGGCGTGCGCCGCCGCCTCAATCTGGGCATCGCGTTGTTGCAGGCGCCGCAAGTGCTGCTGCTCGACGAGCCGACGGTGGGGATCGACCCGCAATCCCGGGCGTTCCTGCTGGACCGCGTGCGCGACATGACGCGGGCCGGGACCGCGGTCCTGTATGCGACGCACTACATGGAGGAAGTGAGCGCGCTTTGCTCGCAGATCCTGTTGCTGGACCACGGCCGGGTGCTGGCGCAGGGCGACCTCGAGGCCTTGCTGCATGGACGGCGCGACGGTGCCGGGTTCGCGAATCTCGAGGAGCTCTTCATGCACTACACGCAGCGGCGGCTGCGCGACTGACATGGCCCGCGACACGGCAATGAAGATCCTGCGGCTGGCGGTCAAGGAGTGGCGGCTGCTCCTGCGCAACCCCCACGGCCTGGCCGTGCTGTTCGTCATGCCGGCCATCTTCGTGCTGATCATGTCGTTCACCTTGAAGAACACGCTCACGAGCGCCGTCGACCTGCCGACGACGGGGTGGGTGCTGGAGGACCGGTCGCCCGTCGTCGCGCACTGGCACAAGCAGTGGCTCGCGACGCATCGCGACGAAGTCTTCGCGTCGCTGCAGGACCTGCGACATGCGCTGGAGGAGCGCCGCATCGATGCGGGCGTTGTCGTCACTGCACCCGCGGCCGGCGCCGCCGGCGGCCCGCGCATGGAGCAGATCGAAATCTGGCTCGGCAACTTCGTGCAGCCCGCAGCGGCGGCGCGCTTGCGCACGGAACTCGCCTTCTCCGTCTACCAGGCCCAACTGCG
>DATBPW010000320.1:0-1869 GCA_036561125.1 Ramlibacter sp.
GCGCGCACCGATCTCCCTGGCCTCGAGCATGACCCTGGAGATGAAGTCGCGCACGAGCTCGTCGTCGAGGATCTTGTCGGTGGTCGCGCCGGTCATCGCGCTGATCGGGTTGACCGTCATGTTGCCCCACAGCTTGTACCAGGCGTCCTTCTGGATCTGGTCGGCCAGCTCGGTTTCGAAACCGGCGTGGACCAGCAGGTCGACGAGCGCGCGCACGCGCGCCGTCTTCTCGCCGGACGGCTCGCCGACGATCAGGCGGTTGCCGAAATGATGTTGCACCACCCCCGGCGCGGCCACCGCGCAGCTCGCATGCACGACGCAGCCGATGATGTGCTTGGCGGGAATCGCGCGTGCGATCGCCCCTTCGGGGTCGACGGCCTTGAGCCGCGTGCCCGCATGCGCGCCGCCGAAGCCGTCGAGGAACCACCACGGCACGCCGTTCATCGCGGACAGCACGACGGTGTCCGGCCCGAGCAGCGGGCCGATGCACATCGCCACTTCGGCCATCGCCTGCGACTTGACGGCGATCACGACGAGGTCTTGCGCGCCGAAGTCGGCGGGCGCGGCGCTCGCACGAACCGGCGCGGCGATCGTCTCGCTGCCGCTGCGCAGTTCGAGGCCGCGTTGCTTCAAGGCGGCGAGTGTCGCGCCGCGCGCGACCACGCCCACGTCGCAGCCTGCGCGTGCCAGCTTCGCGCCCATCCAGCCGCCGATCGCACCGGCGCCGTAGATGCAGACCTTCTTCAACTGCATGGAATCAGTTCTTGTACGAGGGATCGATGCGGTCGACGCGGCGCACCAGCGCGTCGAACACGTCCTGGCCGGCGCCGAACTTCGCTTCCCACTGGAACGAATCGCGCGTGGTCTTGATCGCGGTCGCTTCCGGCACGGCGATCGCCGGCCCGAGCGCGGCCTGCGCGATCTGCACTTCGCAGGCGCGCTGCAGCGTCCACAGGCGCACGAAAGCCAGCGCGAGCGTCGGGCCCCACGACAGCAGCCCGTGGTTGCGCAGGATCAGCACCGGCTTGCCGGCCATGCTCTCGAGCAGGCGCGGGCACTCGTCGGCGTGCACCGTGATGCCTTCGAAGTCGTGGTACGCCACCATGTCGTGCAGCTGCGCCGAATAGAAGTTGTTCTGCGCGAGGCCGTCTTTCGTGCACGCGACCGCCAGGCCGGCCGTCGTGTGCGTGTGCATCACGCAGTGCGCGCCGTCGACGCTCTCGTGGATCGCGGAATGCACCGTGAAGCCCGCGGGATTCACGGGCCACGGGTTGTCGTCGAGCTTGTTGCCCTGCACGTCGATCTTGAGCAGGTTGCTCGCGGTGACCTCGCTGTAGTGCAGGCCGAACGGGTTGATGAGGAACTGCTTCGCGCCGCCCGTCACGCTCGCGGGCAGGCGCAGCGTGATGTGGTTGTAGATCATCTCGGTCCAGCCGAGCATGTCGAAGATGCGGTAGCACGCGGCCAGCTGCACGCGCGCGGCCCACTCGTCGGGATGCATGCGCGATTGCTCTTTCAGCATTGCGTTCATGGCGTCTCCTGGTGGTTGCCCTTGAAGGCCGACACCAGCGCGTTGGTGCCCTTGACCATCAGGTTGCTGTCCGTGCCCACCGCGATGAAGGTCGCGCCCATCTCCACGTGCTGCTTCGCGCGCGCTTCCTCGAGCGTGAGGATGCCGATCGCCTTGCCCGCCTTCCTGATGCGGCGAAACGTTTCTTCGTGCAGCTTCACCATCTCCGGGTGCCACGGGTCGCCGACGTGACCGAACGCGGCCGACAGGTCGGCGGGACCGATGAAGACGCCGTCGACGCCGTCGACCGCGGCGATCTCGTCGAGGTTGTCGATGCCCATGCGCGTCTCGGCCTGCAC
>DATBPW010000321.1:0-1715 GCA_036561125.1 Ramlibacter sp.
CTGATCCCCGAGATCGCGCGCGAGTTCGAAGAACGCTTCGGCCGCGCGTCGGGCGGTCTCGTGCGGCCCTATCGCTGCGAGGACGCGGAAACGATCGTCGTCGCGCTCGGCTCGGTGATCGGCACGCTGAAGGACACGGTCGATGCGATGCGTGATGCGGGCGTGAAGATCGGCGTGATGGGCATCCAGTCGTTCCGGCCGTTCCCGCTCGCAGCCGTGCGTGCGGTGCTCGAACAGGCGAAGCGCGTGGTCGTGCTGGAAAAATCGTTCAGCGTCGGCCTCGGCGGTGTGCTGTCGACCGACGTGCGTGTTGCGCTGTCGGGGCTGCATTTGCACGGCTACACGGTGGTCGCGGGGCTCGGTGGCCGCGCGATCACGCGCTCGTCGCTGATGGCGATGCTCGCGCAGGCGATCGCCGACGAACTGGAGCCCCTGACGTTCCTCGACCTCGACTGGCGCATCGTCAACCGGCAACTCGAACGCGAAGCGCGCGTGCGCCGCAGCGGGCCGATCGCGGAGAACCTGCTGCGCGACGTCGGCACGGTCGCATCGAAGGTGCACTGACATGAGTACGCAACCCGTCAAGTTCTACCAGACCGGGACGCACACGGTGGGCAACCGCCTACTCGCACCCGAGCAGCGCAGCGTGCAGGCCGGCATGGATCGCAGCAACGCGATCGACTCGGGGCACCGCGCGTGCCAGGGCTGCGGCGAGGCGCTCGGCGCGCGCTATGCGGTGGACGCCGCGATGCGCGCGACAAACGGGCAGTTGATCGCGGCGAACGCGACCGGCTGCCTCGAAGTTTTCTCCACGCCGTATCCCGAATCGTCGTGGCGCCTGCCGTGGATCCATTCGCTGTTCGGCAATGCGGCGGCGATCGGCACCGGCATTGCGGCGGCGCTGCGCGTGAAAGGCAGGAAGGACGTGCGCGTGATCGCGCAAGGCGGCGACGGCGGCACCACCGACATCGGCCTGGGCTGCCTGTCGGGCATGTTCGAGCGCAACGACGACGTGCTGTACATCTGCTACGACAACGAGGCGTACATGAACACCGGTGTGCAGCGCAGTTCGGCCACGCCGCACGCGGCGCGCACGGCGACGACGATGGCGGTCGGCGACGAGCCGGGCGCGCAGTTCGGGCAGGGCAAGAACCTGCCGCGGATCGCGATGGCCCACGAGATTCCTTATGTTGCGACGGCGACCGTCGCCGACCTGCGCGACCTCGAAGCGAAGGTCGAGAAGGCGATGACGATCCGCGGCGCGCGCTACCTGCACGTGCTGGTGCCGTGCCCGCTCGGCTGGGGCGCCGCGAGCCAGGACACGATCAAGCTGGCGCGGCTCGCGCGCGAGACCGGGCTGTTCCCGGTGTTCGAGGCGGAGCGCGGCGAGGTGACGGGCGTCACGCACATCCGCCATCGCGTGAGCGTGGAGGAGTACCTGAAGCCGCAGCGGCGCTTCGCGCACCTGTTCGCCGGGGCCGGTCATCCCGGGACGATCGCGCGATTGCAGGCCGAGGCCGACCGCAACATCGCACGCTTCGGCTTGCTCGCCGAGCGGGAGCCCGCATGATGCGCAAGCCTTTCGCCATCACGCTCGACCCGGGCTCGTCGCGTGCGAACAAGACCGGCTCGTGGCGCACCGAGCGCCCCGTGTACGTGCACAACCTGCCGCCGTGCAATGCGCAGTGCCCGGCGGGCGAGGACATCCAGGGCTG
>DATBPW010000322.1:0-3069 GCA_036561125.1 Ramlibacter sp.
TCGGTGTCGACGACGATGTGGTCGGTGATGCCGTGGACCAGCGCGTGCGCGAGGCGCTGCGCGACGGGCAGCTGGCGCCACTCGTTCTTCTTCGTGTCGTCCTTCGCCGCGCCCTGGGCCGCTTCGGCGATCTCGATCAGCCGCTCGGCCGCATCGGGCCGCCGGTTGAGCACCACGTCCTCGACGCGCTCGCGCAATTGCGGCTCGAGCTCGTCGTACACGCCGACCATGCCCGCGTTGACGATGCCCATGTCCATGCCCGCCTGGATGGCGTGGTAGAGGAACACGGTGTGGATCGCCTCGCGCACCGGGTCGTTGCCGCGGAACGAGAAGCTCACGTTGGACACGCCGCCCGACACCTTCGCGCCGGGCAGGTTCCGCTTGATCCACTTCGTCGCTTCGATGAAGTCGACCGCGTAGTTGTCGTGCTCCTCGATGCCCGTGGCGATCGCGAAGATGTTCGGGTCGAAGATGATGTCCCCGGCCGGAAAATCCACCTCGTCCACGAGGATGCGATAGGCGCGTTCGCAGATGCGCGTCTTGCGCTCGAACGAATCGGCCTGGCCCTGCTCGTCGAACGCCATCACGACGGCCGCCGCGCCATAGCGCTTGACCAGCGTCGCCTGCCGCTTGAATTCGGCTTCGCCTTCCTTCATCGAGATCGAGTTCACGATGCCCTTGCCCTGGATGCAGCGCAGCCCGGCTTCGATCACGTCCCACTTGGACGAGTCGATCATCACCGGCACCTTCGCGATGTCGGGCTCGCTGGCCATGAGGTTCAGGAAGCGCACCATGGCGGCCTTGCTGTCCAGCATGGCCTCGTCCATGTTGACGTCGATCACCTGCGCGCCGTTTTCCACCTGCTGGCGCGCGACGGCGAGCGCCTGCTCGAACTGGCCGGCGAGGATCATGCGCGCGAACGCCTTCGAGCCGGTGACGTTGGTGCGCTCGCCGATGTTGACGAACAGGCTGCCGGGCCCGATGGTGACGGGCTCGAGGCCGGAAAGGCGAAGGGGGAATGCGTGCGCGTCGCTCATGTCTCGTGGTGAACAAGAAATGAGCGCCGTTGACAACGTGGGACAGCTCCAGCCTGACGCCAGGGCCCGTGCCTGGTCGCTGCAACGCTCCTGGAGCTGGGGACGATTCTAAAGGGCAAAAATATCCCCCGGGGCGTGCCGGCCCCGGGGGACGAGAAGGGTCGGGCTGAAGAAACTTGCAAAGGGCCCAACCGAGGAGACGCCATTCATAAGCACGACGCGTGCCCGGTCGCACTCCTCGGCCAGCCGTCGCTCGCTCGCGCGGCGGCGCTTTGATTCAGGCCGCTTCGCGATAGAAGGGTTCGCGCTGCAGGCTGCGCGCCGGCAGCGGCTGCACTGCTTCGCGGATCGCTGCGATGTGCGCCGGCGTGGTGCCGCAGCAGCCGCCGACGATGTTCACGAGGCCTTCCTCGGCGAAGTCGTGCAACAGGCGCGCCGTGACGTCGGGTGTTTCGTCGAAGCCCGTTTCGCTCATCGGGTTGGGCAGCCCGGCATTCGGGTAGCAACTGATGTAGGTGTCGCCCGCGACCTTCGCGAGCTCCTGGATGTACGGGCGCATCAGCGCGGCGCCGAGCGCGCAGTTCAGGCCGACAGCGAGCGGCCGCGCATGGCGGATGCTGTACCAGAAGGCCGTGACGGTCTGGCCGCTGAGGATGCGCCCCGACGCATCGGTCACCGTGCCGCTCACGATCACCGGCAGGCGCTCGCCCGATTCATCGAACCACTGCTCCACCGCGAACAGCGCGGCCTTCGCGTTGAGCGTGTCGAAAATCGTCTCGACGATCAGCAGGTCCGCGCCGCCCTGCGTCAGGCCTTTTGCCTGCTCGTAGTAGGAAGCGCGCAGTTGCTCGAAATTGACGTTGCGTGCACCGGGATCGTTCACGTCGGGGCTGATGCTGGCCGTGCGCGGCGTCGGGCCCAGCGCGCCGGCCACGAAGCGCGGCTGGTCGGGCGTCGCGAACTTGTCGGCGGCGGCGCGGGCGAGCTTCGCGGATTCGACGTTCATCTCCAGCGCGCAGTCGCCCAGCCCGTAATCTTCCTGCGCGATTCGCGTGGCACCGAAAGTGTTCGTCTCGATGATGTCCACGCCCGCCGCGAGGTACGACTCGTGGATGTCGCGCACCACGTCCGGGCGCGTGAGCGACAGCAGGTCGCCGTTGTTGCGCAGGTCCTTCGGATGATCCTTGAAGCGCGCGCCGCGATAGTCTTCCTCGGTCAGCCGGAACCGCTGCAGCATCGTGCCCATCGCGCCATCGAGGACGACGATGCGCTGGGCGAGCAGGCCGGGCAATTGCTGCCCGCGGGTGTAGGCGATCGGCTTCATCAGGCCATTTTAGGTTCGGTCATCGCATGTGATGAAGTTGCGCGACCCAAGACCTTGCACCGTTCAACTGGCGGGGCCGTTCGGGCGTTGCATCACAATGACCGGCATCTTGCAGTCACCGTCTCCCCGCTCCATCCTCCAGGAGGTCTTCGGCTACGAAGCGTTTCGCGGCCCGCAGGCGCAGATCGTCGACCACGTCGTCGCGGGCGGCGACGCGCTCGTGCTCATGCCCACGGGCGGCGGCAAGTCGCTGTGCTACCAGGTGCCCGCGATCGTGCGCCAACGGCAGGGGCACGGCACCGCCGTCGTGGTGTCGCCGCTCATCGCGCTCATGCACGACCAGGTGGGCGCGTTGCGCGAAGCGGGCGTGGAGGCGGCTTTCCTCAATTCCACGCTCGGCAACGATGAAGCCTTCGCGGTCGAGCAGCGCTTCACGCGCGGCGAGCTCACGCTGCTGTATGCGGCGCCGGAGCGCGTCACCACGCCACGCTTCCTCGCGCAGCTCGACGACCTGGCGGCGCGCGGCCAGCTCAGCCTCTTCGCCATCGACGAAGCGCACTGCGTGAGCCAGTGGGGCCACGACTTCCGCCCCGAATACCGTGCGCTGACGGTGCTGCACGAACGCTACCCGTCCGTGCCCCGCATCGCACTGACGGCCACGGCCGATGCGATCACGCGCGAAGACATCCTCGAGCGGCTGCAACTGGG
>DATBPW010000323.1:0-1809 GCA_036561125.1 Ramlibacter sp.
TTCATGCGCTCGCGCAGCGCGGCCTCGAGCGCGCTCTCCCATCCCTGCTCGATGTGGATGCGCGTCCACAGGCCCTGCAGGTTCTCGAGGCCGTGCTTCGCGAGCCACGGCCGCAGCTTGCCGTCGGTGCGCACCTTCTCCTGCAGCGCCTTGAGCGCCTCCATGCGAGCCGACAGGTCGGCCTGCTTGTGGCTTTCGGTGTTCACCGAAGATTGCCGTGCGCGCCGGTCGTCGTCGAGCTGCGGCACCTGCTCCTGCAGTTCGTGCAGGCGCGCGTCCGCCGTCTCGGCCGATTCCTTCGCCGCGGCGAGTTGCTGCTGCAAGTTCGCGAGCCGCGTTTCGTCGGGCGCTGCCAGCGCGTTCTTGTCGGCCGCCAGCCGCTCACGCCGCGCGTTGAATTGCCGCGCCTGCTCTTCGATGTTGCGCTGGTCCGCGGCCAGCACCTGGATCTGCTGCTGCACTTGCGCGACCGCGCCGCGCTGCTCGCTCGATTTCGCCTGCGCGCCACGCAGCTGGTCTTCCAGCTCCGGCAGGTGCGTGTCGTGTTCTTCGAGCTGGGCGGCGAGCAGCGCGGCCTTCTCCTCGGCCTCGACCTGCTGCGCGGCGAGCGTCTCGATCTCGGTTTGCGCGTCGTCCTTGCGCGCGTGCCACTGCGCGGTCTGTTCCTTCAGCTGCGCGAGGCGCTGCTCGACGCGCTGGCGGCCCTCGACGACGAAGCGGATCTCCGCCTCGAGCCGCCCGACCTCGGCCGATGCTTCGTACAGCGCACCTTGCGCACGGTTCACTTCATCGCCCGCTGCGTAGTGCGCCTGGCGGATCGTCTCCAGGTCGCTTTCGACGCGCCGCAGGTCGGTCACGCGCGATTCCAGCTCGTTGACGGCCTTCTCGGCATCGGCCTTGACCTTCGACTGGTCGGCTTCACTCTCCGCGCGCTTGAGGTACCAAAGCTGCTGCTGCTTGAGCGTCGCCTCCGCATTGAGCGCGTGGTACTGCTGCGCGACCTGCGCTTGCGATTCGAGCTTGTCGAGATTGGAATTGAGCTCGCGCAGGATGTCCTCGACGCGCGTCAGGTTCTCGCGCGTGTCCTGCAGCCGGTTCTCGGTTTCGCGCCGGCGCTCCTTGTACTTGGACACGCCCGCGGCCTCTTCGAGGAACAGGCGCAGCTCCTCGGGCTTGGATTCGATGATCCGGCTGATCGTGCCCTGCCCGATGATCGCGTACGCGCGCGGCCCGAGGCCGGTGCCGAGGAACACGTCCTGCACGTCGCGGCGGCGCACCGGCTGGTTGTTGATGTAGTAGCTCGATGTGCCGTCGCGCGTCAGCACGCGCTTGACCGCAATCTCCGTGAACTGCGACCACTGGCCGCCGGCGCGATGGTCCGAGTTGTCGAAGACGAGTTCCACCGATGCACGCGACGCCGGCTTGCGCGACGTCGTGCCGTTGAAGATCACGTCCTGCATCGACTCGCCGCGCAGCTCCGACGCGCGCGACTCGCCGAGCACCCAGCGCACCGCGTCCATGATGTTCGACTTGCCGCAGCCGTTCGGCCCGACGACGCCGACGAGCTGGCCGGGCAGCATGAAGGTGGTGGGTTCGGCGAAGGATTTGAATCCGGAAAGCTTGATCGAGGAAAGGCGCATCGAAATCTTCTCGGGCCCCCTCGGCCCGGCTGAGGCAAATCATATCGCCCTCGCGCAGGCCGCCTGCCTACAGAAACGTTCAAAAATGTCGCTGCCGCGCTGCCCTGCCGCGGCCGAAACTCGCCCCATGGGTGGGCAAATACGGATTGGCGTTTCCGGCTGGCGCTAC
>DATBPW010000324.1:0-3023 GCA_036561125.1 Ramlibacter sp.
ATTCGAGCGTCATCCGCTCCTGCGTGAGCGGGTGCGCGAACTCGAGGCGCATCGCATGCAGCATAAGCCGCGGCGCGAGTTCCTGCATGCGGGCCGGCGCATACAGCGCATCGCCGAGGATCGGGTGCCCGATGGCCGCCAGGTGCACGCGCAACTGGTGCGTGCGGCCCGTCACCGGTTCGAGTTCGACCCGCGTGCGATCCGCGCTCAAGTCGCGCGCGAGCACGCGCCAATCGGTGCGGCTGGGTTTGCCATGCGGTTCATCGACTTTCTGCCGCGGCCGGTTCGGCCAGTCGGCAGCGAGCGGCAGATCGATCGTGCCCGCGTCGCCGGCGACGATGCCCGCCACGACGGCGACGTAGGTCTTGCGCACTTCGCGCGACTCGAACGCGATGCCCATGCGCCGCTGCATCCCGGGGCCGCGCGCCATCAGGAACAGGCCGGACGTCGCCATGTCGAGCCGGTGCACGACGAGGGCGTCGGGATGAACGCGTTGCACGCGCGCGGCCAGGCAGTCCTGCTTGTCCGCGCCGCGGCCGGGCACCGACAGCAGTCCGGCGGGCTTGTCGCAGGCGATGAGATGCTCGTCGGCGAACAGGATGCACGGCGCTGAAGATAATGCGCCGATGAATCCCTTCACCTCCATTCCCCTGTCGCTGCAGACCATCTTGCTGCTCGTCGGTTCCAACTGCTTCATGACCTTCGCGTGGTACGGGCACCTGAAGAACTACGCCAGCTCGCCATGGTACGTGGCCGCGCTCGTGAGCTGGGGCGTCGCGTTCTTCGAATACCTGCTGCAGGTGCCCGCGAACCGCATCGGCTTCGAGCAGGCGGGGTTGAGCCTCGCGGAATTGAAGATCATCCAGGAGGTGATCACGCTGTGCGTGTTCGCGCCCTTCGCCTTCTTCTACCTGCACCAGCCGCTCAGGCTCGACTACCTGTGGGCGGCGCTGTGCATGGTTGGCGCGGTGTACTTCATCTTCCGCGGCTGACGGCGGGGCGGCTGGGCAGGCGCAGTTACACTCGCCTGTCACGTCACCGTCACAGGGAACCAGGAGGCCGCATGTTCTTCGGCAAGCTGCTGCCGCGAGAGGGCAACTTCTTCGAGATGTTCGACCAGCATGCCGACCGCATCGTCGAGGCGGCGCGCGCGTTCACGCAGCTCGTGATGAACTACGGCGACGCTGCGCTGCGCGAGCAGTACACCCGCGACGTGGACAACGCCGAGCGCGCCGCCGACCGCGTCACGCACGAAGTCAACAAGATGGTCCACCGGACGTTCATCACGCCGATCGACCGCGACCAGATCCACACGCTGATCAACACCATGGACGACGTGGCCGACCTGATCCAGGACACGGCCGAGACCATGGCCCTGTACGACGTGCGGCACATGACCGAGGAGATCTCGCGCCTGACGGACATCTCGGTGAAGTGCTGCGAGCGCGTCAAGGAAGCCGTGAACATGATCGGCAAGCTCGCCGAGCCGGCCTGCGCCGAGGCGGCGCTGAAGACCTGCGAGGAGATCGACAAGCTCGAGTCCGACGCCGACCGCGTGATGCGCTCGGCGATCAGCAAGCTGTTCCGCGAGGAGCAGGACACGCGCGAGGTGATGAAGCTCAAGGCGATCTACGAGCTGCTCGAGACGATCACCGACAAGTGCGAGGACGTGGCGAACGTCATCGAGGGCATCATCCTCGAGCATTCCTGACGGTCGCGCCGATGGAACCGACCGCGATCTGGGTGCTGGTGCTGCTGGTGGTGCTGGCCATCGCCTTCGATTTCATGAACGGCTTCCACGACGCGGCGAATTCGATCGCCACTGTCGTGTCCACCGGCGTGCTGAGGCCGACCACGGCCGTGCTGTTCGCCGCGTTCTTCAACCTCGCCGCGTTCGCGATCTTCGGGCTGAACGTCGCCGCCACCGTGGGCAAGGGCATCGTCGACGCGGGCGTGGTGGACACGCACGTCGTCTTCGGCGCACTGGTCGGTGCCATCGTCTGGAACATCCTGACGTGGCTGTGGGGCATCCCCAGCAGTTCGTCTCATGCGCTGATCGGCGGCCTCGTCGGCGCCGTGATCGCGAAAGCCGGCGCGAGCCACCTGGTCGCCAGCGGCATCTGGAAGACGGTGCTGTTCATCTTCGTCTCGCCGGTGCTCGGCTTCGTGCTCGGCTCGCTGATGATCTTCATCGTGTCGCACGTGTTCCGCCGGTCCACGCCCGCGCGCGTCGACCGCTGGTTCCGCCGCTTGCAGATCTTCTCGGCGGGCGCGTACAGCCTCGGGCATGGCGGCAACGACGCGCAAAAGACGATCGGCATCATCTGGATGCTGCTGATCGCCACGGGCCACATGTCGGCGGACGCGAAGATGCCGCCGATCTGGGTCGAGTTCGCGTGCTACACCGCCATCGGCCTGGGCACGATGTTCGGCGGCTGGCGCATCGTCAAGACCATGGGGCAGCGCATCACCAAGCTCAAGCCCGTCGACGGTTTCTGCGCCGAGACGGGCGGCGCGATCACGCTGTTCCTCGCGTCGTCGCTCGGCATCCCGGTGTCGACGACGCACACGATCACCGGCGCGATCGTCGGCGTCGGCTCCACGCGCCGCGCCAGCGCGGTCCGCTGGGGCGTCGCGGGCAACATCGTGTGGGCGTGGATCTTCACCATCCCCGCGAGCGCGTTCGTCGCCGCGGTCGCGTACTGGGCGAGCCTGCAGATCTTCTGACACGCCTTGTTGTCACCCCGGCGAAGGCCGGGGCTGTGCCCTGTCATTGCGGCCTTGAGCCGCAATCCAGTGTCTATGCTTCGCGGTTGGTTGACGTCCGCGCGCTCGCGCCAGGCGATATCCGGCGAGGCCTCATGGGATCGCGCAGGACGCTCGCGCGTCCTGTTCCCGCCGACCTCTTGAGCCGCCGCGGCTAGCACGGTCGAACTCACTGCGAGTTTGAGCAAAGCTCAAACTCTCCGTTCAAACATTCGCCCGTGAGTCAGTTCACGAGGCGCGGCGCGGCTGTCGCCGCT
>DATBPW010000325.1:0-4391 GCA_036561125.1 Ramlibacter sp.
ATCACTGGCTGCGCGACGCCGGGATCGACCAGGCGATCGTCTTCGCCAGCACGCAGGTGGAATGCGACGGCCTCGCCAACGACCTGCAGCAGGAAGGCTTCGACGCCGTGGCGCTGCACGGTGCGCTGTCGCAAGGCCTGCGCACCCGCCGCCTCATGGCGCTGCGCCGCGGCCAGGTGCAGATCCTGGTGGCCACCGACGTCGCCGCGCGCGGTATCGACGTGCCGACGATCACGCACGTGTTCAACTTCGGCCTGCCGATGAAGGCCGAGGATTACACGCACCGCATCGGCCGCACGGGCCGCGCCGGCCGCGACGGCACCGCCGTCACGTTCGCCGAAGGCCGCGACCGCCGCCGCGTGTTCGACATCGAAGGCTTCACCAAGCAGCCGTTCACGGCCGAAGTGATCCCGGGGCTGGAGCCGCGCGCCCGTGCGCCGCGGCCCGACTTCAGTCGCCCGGCGGGTGGGAAACCGCGCGGCCGGTATGAGGCCAGGCGGCCTGCACGAGGCCCCATGAGACCAGGCCGATACTCATGAAGCCGATCGACGTGAGCGCCAGCGCTCGCGTCGAGTGCATCACCAGCGGCGTGACCGCGCCGGCCACGATGCCGTTCGCGGTCGACGCGATCACCGCCTGCAGCGACGACGCGAGCCCGCGCCGCTCGGGATAGAGGTCCAGCACCAGCAGCGTCACGACGGGCACCATCAGCGCCCACCCGAACGCGAAGAACGCGATCGGGAACAGCGCCCAGCTCGCGTGCGGCTTGAACGCGAAATTCGCGACCACGTTCGCGATCGACACCAGCACCATGATCTCGAAGCCGTGGCGGATCTGCGCGCGCGGCGTGATCTTGCCCGCCAGCCGCCCGCTCGCCCATGCGCCGCCCATGATCCCCAAGATCGTGAGCACGAAGAACCAGAAGAACTGCTGCGGCGGCAGGCCCAGGTGGTCGCCGAGGAACGCCGGCGCGGCCAGCACGTAGAGGAACATGCCGTTGAACGGCACGCCGCTCGCCAGCGCGAGCAGCAGGAAGCGCGGGTTCGCGCCGAGCTGCCGGTAGCCGCGCATCAGGTTGCGCACGTTGAACGGCTGCCGCTGCGTGGCGTGCAGCGTCTCGGGCAGCAGCCGCCAGTTGGACACCCACAGCACGACACCGACGCCCGTCAAGAACCAGAACACGGCATGCCAGCCGAGGTTCACGAACAGCCAGCCGCCGACGATCGGTGCGACGGCGGGCGCGACACCGAAGTAGATCGTCACCTGGCTCATGACCTTCTGCGCATCGGCGGGCGGGAACATGTCGCGCACCACCGCGCGCGACACGACG
The DNA here is from genome assembly GCA_036561125.1 of Ramlibacter sp. Classification (GTDB taxonomy): domain Bacteria; phylum Pseudomonadota; class Gammaproteobacteria; order Burkholderiales; family Burkholderiaceae_C; genus Ramlibacter. The sequence goes on from DATBPW010000325.1 coordinate 1,331, forward strand.
ATGCCCGCACCGGTCGACAAGCCTTGCAGCGCGCGGAAGAACACGAGCTGCGCGATGTTCTGCGACAGCGCGCAGCCGAGGGATGCGACGGTGAACGCCGCGATGCCCCACAACACGACGGGCCGCCGCCCGAAGCTGTCCGACAGCGCGCCGTGGAACAGGTTCATGAAAGCGAACCCGAACAGGTACGCGGACAGCGTCTGCTGCATCTGCGCGGGCGACGCGTCGAGCGCGTGCGCGATGCCGCTGAACGCGGGGATATAGGTGTCGATCGAGAACGGCCCCAGCATGCCGAGCACGGCGAGCAGGACGGCCAGGGCCCAGCGCGGCGCGCGCCAGAGTTTGTCGGCTTCGGGATTCATCGAGCCGGATTGTCACCCGGCTGCAACGCGGAGCGTCAGGCGAGGTCGACGAGGCCCGTCACGCTCACCGTGTTCATCACGGCAGGCGGTGCCTCCGGTGTCGGCTCCTGCCGCGCCGGGATCGCATCCGTCCACACCGCGATGTCTTCCGCCGTCATCGTGCTCGCGGGCGTCAGCCGGCCGTCGAGGTAGCCGAGGCTCTCGAGATCGTGCAGGTACTGCTCGCGCGAGATCAGCGTGCCCTGGCACACCCGCAGGTCTTCCAGCGGCGGCTGGCGCGTATCCGCCGCGAGCCGCGCGATCAGCGTCTCCATCACCCAGTTCGGGATGCGGTGGCGCTCGCCGGGATAGATGAAGCCGAACATCGTCATGTGCGACAGCAGCACGCGCCAGTTCGCACCGAAGCGGTCGACCAGGCCGCGCCAGTCGATGCGTTCCGCGTTCGCCTGGATCAGGTGCGCGACGTCCGCGCCGTCGAAGCGCTCGCGTTCCATGATGAACGCCTTGGACGTGAGGCTGTCCTCGATGTTGGCCAGGCGCACCGGCACGCCGAGCACGTCGGCCTGCGCGTTGCTGCGGAACCAGCGGTCGTCCACCGGCGTCACGCCGTTGCCCGAGTTGAAGATGAGGTCGATGAAGTCCTCGCCCGCGTACACCTTCGCGAGCCAATGGGGGAACGTCATCTCGCAGCGCCAGCCGTGCGAGCGCATCAATTGCGAGATGCGGTCCCAGTCGCTGCGCTTGATGAACAGGTCGAGGTCCTTGGTCGACCTGCGGATGCCGGTGAAGCAGGCGTGCGCGAACGCGCCGCCCACCAGGAACGGCACCTGGGCGTCGCCCAGCGCCTGCAGCGCGTGGCGATAGAACGCTGCGGTCTCGGGGACGACTTCGTCGTCCAGGGAGGGGGCGAGGGCGGTCGGGTTCATGCGGTCCTGCTCATTGGCGAAGTCACAGGCTAGCGGTGCGGGGCCGCGCGGGGCGCGGCGGGGAACCTCAAGCAGCGTCGGCGCGCGCCTACAGCCCCGCATGGCGCCGGCGCGGATGATGGCGTTGTTCCCAGCGTTTGCATGCATCCATGACCCAGAAGAAATCCGAGAACGTCGTGCGCTTCGCCGCGGTCGGCGACCTCCACGTGCGCAAGGACTCCGCGGGGCAACTGCGCGAGTATTTCGCGCAGGCTGCCGAAGCAGCGGACGTGCTCCTCTTGTGCGGCGACCTCACCGACTACGGCACCGCCGAAGAGGCGAAGGTGCTCGCCGAAGAACTGAGCGCGGCGGCGATCCCGAAGATCGCGGTGCTGGGCAACCACGACTACGAAAGCGGCGTGCCGGATACGGTGCGCACGATCCTCATGAAGGCCGGCGTGAAAATGCTCGACGGCGAAGCGTGCGAGATCGACGGCGTCGGCATCGCGGGCGTGAAGGGCTTCGCCGGCGGCTTCGGGCGCGGCTCGCTCGGTGCGTGGGGCGAACCGGCGATCAAGATGTTCGTGCAGGAGGCGCTCAACGAAGCGATGAAGCTCGAGTCGGCCCTCGCGAAGCTGCGCACGCCGCGCAAGATCGCGATCCTGCACTATTCACCGATCATGGGCACCGTGCAGGGCGAACCGGTCGACATCTTTCCCTTCCTCGGCAGCAGCCGCCTCGAAGAGCCGCTCCTGCGCTACCCGGTGGACGCCGTGTTCCACGGCCACGCGCATCGCGGCACGCTCGAAGGGCGCACGATCGGCGGCGTGCCGGTCTACAACGTCGCGAAGCCCTTGCTCACGCGTGCGCGGCCGGGCCAGGTGCCCTTCCGCCTGTTCGAAGTTCCGCGCGAGGAGACTGTCGCGGCGTGAGCGCAGTCAGCGCGGCCGGGCAGGATCGCTGCTTCGGCTGCCGCTGGGCAACGTGTGCTCGATGACCTGCTCGTCCGGCACGTCGTTCGGTCCCGCCTCGTCGGGTGTCGAAGTCTGCGGGTCGCGCGCGCCCTCGTCGGAACGGGGTGCATCGTCGGGTCTGCTCGGTGCGGTGGCCATGGTGTGTCTCCTGTCTGCTCTAGCGTGAAGCCGCAGCATCCGCCGGGTGTCGAGCTCCGCGTGTAGGACCGCGCCGTTTCACTCGCTCAGGCAGAGTGTCACGGCTGACACATGCGGCTGGGCCACGACACTGCTTATGCTTGTCGTGATGCGATCACGCGAAATCGTTTCCATCGCGGCGCTTTCGGCGAGCTGGGCCGCGCTCGCGCAGGTGCCGGCGCAGCATCAGCCAGTGCCCACGGCGCCGATGCAACAGGCACCGGTGCAGGCCGCGCCGCAGGTACCCGCGCAACAGTTCCGGTTCCGGCCACCTTCGCAGCAGGCGCCTGTCGTGACTGCGCCTGCCGCCGCGCCCGTCTACAACCCGCCCCCTCCTGCGCGCGTTGCACGCGCACCGGCCGCGCCCGCGCCACCGATGCCACCGGTCGCCGGTTTGCCGGCCGATGCGCCCAAACTCGTGATCAACGGCGGCATCTACTCCGAGCGCAAGGACGTGCGCGCGGCCATCGTCAACGGCAACGTCGTGCACGAAGGCGCCGATCTCGGTTCGGGCGTGATCCTGCAGGCGATCCAGCCTTCGGGCGTGGTCCTCGCGTATCACGGCAGCCGTTACAACATCGTCTACTGAAAGCATTGCGGCGCGAAGCGCGATATCACGTTCGGGCGACTTGCCGCCGCGCCG
>DATBPW010000326.1:0-4168 GCA_036561125.1 Ramlibacter sp.
CGCCGCGCGGGCGACGGACTGCACTGCGCTCGCGCGGTCGCCCGACAGCAGTTGCACGCGCATGCCGAGCTCGCGCAGGGCGCCCACGGCGGCCGGAACTTCATCCTGCAATGTTTCTTCGAGCTGGAAAGTCGCGAGCCATCCCCGCGCATCGGAGAGATACACCGCACCTGCGAGCGACAACGATTCAGGTACTCCGCAAAATGCCGAGGAGCCCAGCCGAAGGGGGTGGGTGATCGACCGGTCATCACGGACGTCGCCTTCGACGCCCTGCCCGGGCACTTCGCGTGCGTGATCGCAAGCCAGGGGCGCTGCGCCCGCTGCATCGGCCACTGCACGTGACGCAGGATGCAGCGAATTGCGGGCCAGCGCCGCTGCGAAGGCGAGCACGGTCGCGCCGTCGAAGCCGGTGCGCGCCTGGATCGCCGCGACGCCGAGCCGTGGACGCGTCAGCGTGCCGGTCTTGTCGAAGACGACCGTGTCGATGTCCGCGCAGTCCTCGACGGCCTGCAGCCGGCGCACGAGGATGCCGCGCCGCGCCAGCGCACCGGCGGCGGCGAGCATGGCCGCCGGCGTGGCGAGCGACAGCGCGCACGGACACGTGACGATGAGCACCGCGATCGCGACGCCGAGCGCATGCGCAGGCCCCGATGGCCACCACCATGCGCCCGCGGCGGCGCTGGCCCCGACCACCGCCAGCAGGAACGGCGAAGCGAGCCGGTCGGCGAGTTGCGCGATGCGCGGCTTGTCGCCGGATGCGCGCTCCATGAGCGACACGATTTCGGCAAAGCGCGTCTGCGCGCCGCAGCGCGTGACGCGCACGACGACCGGGCTTTCGAGATTGTGGCTGCCGGCGATGACGGCGCCGCCCGTGCCGCGGGCGACCGGCTTGGATTCGCCGGTCAGCAGCGCTTCGTCGAAACGGCTCGCGCCGTCCACGATCTCGCCGTCGGCAGGCATCGCTTCGCCGGGCAGCACGCGAATGCGATCGCCCTCTCGCAGGCGGCGCACCGGCACGCGTTCGAACGAACCGCCGGCGTTCTCGCGCTCGACGGTCTCCGGCAGTCGGCGCGCCAGCGCTTCGAGCGCGCCGGCGGTCCGGTCGCGCAGGCGCCCTTCGAGCAGGCGTCCCGACAACAGGAAGAACACGAACATCGTGATCGAGTCGAACCACGCCTCGCCGCCGATCGCGCCGAGCGGGTCGAACGTCGCCGCCGTGCTGGCGCCGAACGCGACGAGGATGCCGAGCGCCACCGGCACATCCATGCCGATGCGCCCGTGGCGCACGTCGCGCCACGCGGAGCGGAAGAACGGGAAGCAGGAGAAGAGCAGGACGGGCACCGTCATCAACCACGACGCCCAGTGCAGCAGGCGGTCGATGTCCGGCGTGATCTCGCCCGGGGCGGCGATGTACGCTGGCACCGCGTACATCATCACCTGCATCATGCAGAAGCCCGCGACGAGCCACCGCCACAGCAGCATGCGCTGCGCACGGCGCCGCGGCATCGATCCGAGCATGTCGCCGGCGGGCGTCGCGCCGTAGCCGGCGCGCTGCAACGACAGCCACCATTGCGAGGGCCGGCCCTGGTCCGGGTTCCACGTGACGCGCGCAGTGGCGGTCGCGCCATTCACCTGCACTGCGTGCACGCCACTGCACGAAGCAAGCGCGTCCTCGACCGCGAGCGTGCACGCGGCGCACCACATGCCGTCGATCGCGATCCATGAAGTCCACTCGCCACCGGCCGGCGCGGCGTGGCTGAACGACTGCCACTCCGCGGGGTCGTCGAGCGCATCCCACGCGCCGGGCGCGCGGCGCGCGTGCGCATCGAGCGCGAGGGTGGCAGCTTGCATGCGGGAAGGCTATCCGCGCCCGCGCGAGGATCGGTTGACCTTCATCAACCGCCCGGGCCGCCCCGCTTCCTAAGCTGGCGCCAATCGAAGGAGAACCCATGCCCGCCGCCTACCAGCGCATCCTCGTCACGACCGACGGATCGACCCTGTCCAACCGCGCCGTGCGCAGCGCGATCGACCTGGCCGCCGCGGTCGGGGCGGAACTCGTCGCAATGCATGTCGTGCCGCACTACCCGATCAATTATTTCGAAGGCGCGCTCACGCTGTCGCCCAGCGAGATCGCACGCACCGAGAAGGCCTGGGTCGAGAAGGCCGAGGAGATCCTGTCGCGCGTCGTCAGCCAGGCGAGCGCGAAGGGCGTCAAGGCGCGGCCCGTCGTCGCGAAATCGGATGAGGTCGCGCGCGCGATCCTCGCGGCCGCGAAGAAGAACCGCTGCGACCTGATCGTGATGGCGTCGCACGGGCGGCGTGGATTGCAGCGCGTGCTCCTGGGCAGCGAGACGCAGCATGTGCTGACGCACGGCACCACGCCGGTCCTCGTCCTGCGCTGAACCCGCCCGGGCCGGAGTACCATTCCGCGCGATGCCACGTCCCCGTTCTTCCGCAGCGACCCACCCGCGCAAGCGCGCGCGCACGAAAAGCCAGGCCGCCGTGCTGGTCCTGCGCCAGTTGCGCCTCGTGTTCAACACGGTCAAGGGACACTTCCGCGAGGTCGAGAAGAAGACCGGCGTGGCCGGCGCGCAGGTCTGGGCGCTCGCCGTCCTGCGCGACCAGCCCGGGATCGGCGTGAGCGAACTCGCGGCCGCGCTGGACATCCACCAGTCGACGGCGAGCAACCTGCTCAAGCCGCTGATCGAGGCGGGCATGATCGTGGCCGAACGCGCCGAGGACGACCGGCGCGCGCTGAAGCTGCGTGTGGCATCGCGCGGCCTCGCGGTCTTGCGCAAGGCGCCCGGCCCCGAAACGGGTGTGCTGCCGGCGGCGCTGGCCAAACTGGACCTGGGCACGCTCGGGCGGCTGGAAGAGGACCTCGAAGGCCTCATCGGCCTGCTGCACGCCGACAAGCGCGCGGCGAAACTGCCGATCGGCCAGCCGGACAACTGAGTTCACGGCTGGGCTGGCCGTTCGATTATATTTGGGCAAATCTTTCCAGCGCCCCATCGGCTGCGCGGATGCGCGATGCCCCAGATTCCTGACGACGTCCGCCGCTTCATCCTCACCAGCGTCCCCTCGGTCCCGTACCTCGAGGGGATGCTGCTGCTGCGCGCGGGCTCGACGAGCCAATGGCAGCCCGCCGACCTGGCGCGCCGCCTGTACATCACGCAGCAGAAGGCGGACGAACTGCTCAAGCAGCTGGCCGAGGCCGGCTTCGTGGCCAATGATGGCCAGTGCTGGCGCTGGCAGCCGGCCCCGGAGGTGTCCGAACTGGTCGACCGCCTCGCCCGGATCTACGCGAACGAACTGGTGGAAGTCACCGAGCTGATCCACACCCGCGAGGAGCGCCGGGCAAGGCAGTTCGCGGATGCGTTCCGCCTGCGCCGGAAGGAGGAGTAATGCTGGGAGCCATCACCTATTTCCTGTGCGCGCTCACGGCGCTGGCGTGTTTCGCGCTGCTGTGGCGCGGGTGGCGCCGCAACGGGGCCGCCCTGCTCTTCTGGAGCGCGCTGTGCTTCGCGGGGCTGACCGTCAGCAACGTCCTGCTGGTGCTCGACAAGCTGTACATCGCGACCGACCTGTCGCCGTACCGCGCGACGTTCAGCCTCATTTCGGTGCTGCTCCTGCTGTTCGGGCTGGTGTGGGGAGACGACAAGTGAACCCGATCACCAACTTCCTCTCCGGATCGATCGCGCTCAGCTGCCTGCTCATCGCGCTGTTCTTCCTGCGTTTCTGGCGGGCGACGCGCGACCCGTTCTTCGTGTACTTCGCGGCGTCGTTCGCGATCGAGGCGGCAAGCCGCGCGGTCTCGGGCCTGCTGCAGCTGGGCGACGAGAACCCCGCCTTCTACGGCCTGCGCGTGATCGCGTACGGCCTGATCCTGCTGGCCATCTGGCAGAAGAACCGCCGGTAACTCTTCCTTTCGGCCGCCCCCGGCGGGTCGCCGCCGAGATACATTTGGGGGAATATTGTTGCCGGCCTTGCCATGAAGACTTTCCGCCTCCAGCTGCGCTTCCTCGTCCCGCTCGCGCTCATCGTGGCGGCGACCGCCTACCTGTCGGTGCCGCTGATGGACCGGCTCACCTTGCGCTGGTTCGCCCGCGACCTCGACATGCGCGGCGAGCTCGTGGCCAACACGATGTCCGATTCCATCGTCGAGGCG
>DATBPW010000327.1:0-1608 GCA_036561125.1 Ramlibacter sp.
TTCGATCGGCCGCGTCGATCGCCCCTCGGTGCAACGCCTGGTCGACGTCGCCACGCGCGTCGCCGCGGCTTATGGCTTCGGGGCGCCGCACCCCGTCATCACAATGACCACCAGCCCCGACGCGTATGCGGTCTGGTACACCGACGGGCTGCGCGTGGAAATCAATCCGCTGATGCTCGAACTCGTGGGCGGCAACGACGATACGCTGGCGGCACTGGTGGCTCACGTGCTGGCGCACACCCGGGACCGGTCTTATTCCAACAACCCGCAACAGCGCGAGATGGAGGCCGACCAGAAGGCGTTGCGCGCGATGGCCGACGCGGGCTTCAACCTGCAAGGCGCGGCCGTGTTCTGGCAAACAATGCAGGCGCATCCGAGGGCGGTGTGGAACGACTCGCACCCGTCGTACCCGGAGCGCGCGAAGGTGCTCGCAGCGGCCGTGGCCGCCGCGCATCACTGATCGCGGGGCTCGATCAGACGCTCGCGAGCAACCAGCGGAACACCGCGCGCACTTCGTAGCTGCCGTCGTCGCGCACGAACGGCGCGAGCGCGGCGGCGTGGGCCTTGTCGAGCGCTTCGCGGCTCGTGTTCTCCTCGGCCCTCACGGCCACGCCTGCCGAGCCGAGGCCGCGCAGCCCTTCGTCGAGGTTCCTGTAGCGCCAGATGCACTCGACGTCGTTCACTTCGACGGGCTTGAGGCCCGCGCTTTCCACGAGCGAGCGCAACGCGGATTCGTCCGACAGCGCGAAGGGGCCGGGCGCGCCGGGCGGCGGCGGGGGCAGCAGCGGCTTGAGTGCCGCGACGAGCGCGGCGGCCTGCATGCTTTCGGGCGGTCCCCAGGTCATCACCACGATGTGGCCGCCCGGCTTCGTCACGCGACCCGCTTCCTGCAACGCGATGACGGGGTTGCCCGCGTACTGGAACGAGTTGAAGCCCGTGACCGCATCGAAGCTCTTGTTCTCGAAGGGCAGGTCTTCCAGGTCGCCCTGGCGGAAGTCGGCGGCCGGCGTGCGCTCGCGCGCGATGGCCAGCAGGTTCTCCGCCGCGTCCAGGCCGGTGACCTTCGCGCCCCGGCTCGCCGCCATGGCCGCGGCCAGGCCCGAGCCGCAGCCTACATCGCAATACGACATATCGGCGCCGACACGCAGCCGGTCGAACACCGCTTGGTAGGCGGCTTCGAACTGCGGCTCCTGCAGCGCGGCCCAGTCGCGATTGCGGGCGCCCCAGAGCCTTCCGTTGTTGACGGCGGTCCTCGGTTTCGTGATTGTTTCCATGGTGTTGCTTCCTTTCGGGGATCGGATGTTGGGAGGGCTTGATCGTGCGCGGGGGCGGGCCGGCTGTCATGGGCCCGCTGCCCCACGTGCGGCCATTGCTGAGCCGGCATCGAGCAGCGCTCGCATGGGTGTGCAGGCCCACGAAGCTGCTCTAAACTCGCGCGATGAATTCCCCCAGCCCGGCCCAGGTGCGCTTCTGCAAGACGCGCGACGGCGTGAGCATCGCCTACGCCGCGAGCGGGTCGGGCCTGCCGTTCGTGCGCGCGCCCAACTGGATGAACCACGTCGAGCTCGACGTGCACAGCCCCGTATGGCGCTCGTGGATCGAGCAGAT
>DATBPW010000328.1:0-2163 GCA_036561125.1 Ramlibacter sp.
TTTCGCCACCGATGCGTCATCGCCGAAGAGCGCCGTGTAGTGCGCCTGCACCGAGCGGATCGCCTGCGCGCGCGCGTCGGACACCGTGACGGTGCCGGTCGCGGCGTCGTAGGTGTTCTTGCGCAATTCGGCCTTGACGGCCCCGTCGCCCATGGTCTTCGCGTCGCGCAGCGCAATGGCTTCGCGGTGCAGCCAGTCGGCCGACCAGTCGGGTGCCACATAAGCGCCGTGGCCCCACACCGTGCCTTGCTGCTGGCCGCCCGCGGCGAGCCACACTTGCTGCCCGTGGCGAATCTGGTCGCCCGTGAAGAGGACGTCGCCCGATGCGGTAGCGACCTGCGCCGGGATCGGCGGTGCCTGCAGGTAGATCTGCCAGCCGAGCCAGCCGAGTGCCCCGAAGGAGAGCACGAAGACCAGCGCGAGCCAGCGCCAGAGGGTTCGTTGGGTTCCCATATGCGTTCCGTGGATTGAAGTGAGATTGCTTTGAAGATGTATTTGCAATGCACCTTCATCGTAGGAGTCCTGTGCCGGCCGGCCTTGATGTGAATCAAGGTCCGTCGCCCCCGGCCCGCACGTTGACGTGCATCAACCGCGGCCCCGCGCCGCGCGACTAAGGTGCACGCCAAATACACCTTCACTCCATCCACGAGGACACGCCATGAAAAGAATCCTTTGCGCGCTCGCACTGGCCGCACCGCTGCTGGCCGCGATCGCCGCACCGGCCGCGAAGATGGCCGGCGACTTCGGCCCGCCGCAAGGCAAGCCGATCCACGCGGTGCTCACGAGCCCGCCGCACGTGCCGCCGCCGACCGGCCGCAACTACCCGGCGAAGGTGATCGTCGAACTCGAAGTCGTCGAGAAGGAGATGCAGATCTCCGAAGGCGTGAAGTACACGTTCTGGACTTTCGGCGGCACGGTGCCGGGCAGCTTCATCCGCGTGCGCCAGGGCGACACGGTGGAGTTCCACCTGAAGAACCATCCCGACAACAAGATGCCGCACAACATCGACCTGCACGGCGTGACGGGCCCGGGCGGCGGCGCGGCATCGAGCTTCACGGCGCCCGGCCACGAATCGCAGTTCACGTTCAAGGCGCTCAACGAAGGCATCTACGTCTATCACTGCGCCACCGCGCCGGTGGGCATGCACGTCGCCAACGGGATGTACGGCCTGATCCTGGTCGAGCCGCCCGGCGGCCTGCCGAAAGTGGACCACGAGTACTACGTGATGCAGGGCGACTTCTACACGACCGGCAAGTACCGCGAGAAGGGCCTGCAGCCGTTCGACATGGAAAAGGCGATCGACGAGCGCCCGACCTACGTGCTGTTCAACGGCGCCGAGGGCGCGCTGACCGGCGACAAGGCACTGACCGCGAAGGTCGGCGAGACCGTGCGCCTGTTCGTCGGCAACGGCGGCCCGAACCTCGTGTCGAGCTTCCACGTGATCGGCGCGATCTTCGACCAGGTGCGCTGGGAAGGCGGCAGCAACGTGCAGACCAACGTGCAGACGACGCTGATCCCCTCGGGCGGCGCGGCCATCGTGAAGTTCACGGCGAAGGTGCCGGGCAGCTACGTGCTGGTCGACCACTCGATCTTCCGCGCGTTCAACAAGGGCGCGATCGCGATCATGAAGATCGACGGCCCCGAGAATCACGCGATCTATTCCGGCAAGGAACTCGACTCGGTCTATCTCGCCGACCGCGCGGGTCCCAATCTCGCGGCCGTCCAGAAGGCGACCGACTCCGCCGCATCCGGCACGCTGACGCTCGACGAACAGGTCAAGGCCGGCCAGCAACTCTTCGCGGGCACCTGCTCGGTGTGCCACCAGGCGAACGGTGCGGGGCTGCCCGGCGTGTTCCCGCCGCTGGCAAAGTCCGACTTCCTCGCCGCCGACGTCAAGCGCGCGGTGAACATCGTGCTCAAGGGGTTCAGCGGCAAGGTCACCGTCAACGGCAGCGAATACAACTCCGTGATGCCGCCGATGACGCAACTGAACGACGACGAGATCGCGAACATCCTGAGCTACGTGCTCAATAGCTGGGACAACCCCGGCGGGCGCGTGACGAAGGAGGACGTGAAGGCGCAGCGCGCGACCGGCGCGGCCCCGAAAGTCGCGGAGCATTGATGATGAAGTGGCTCGCGGCCCTGGCGCTCTCGCTCGCGTGC
>DATBPW010000329.1:0-4882 GCA_036561125.1 Ramlibacter sp.
TACGTGCTGCACGCCCACGGCGCGAACGTGACGATCGATACGGTGAAGATCGAAGGCAGCACGGTGGGCAACAGCCTGGCGACTGTCCTCGGTGGCGTCACCCACACCGGCACGCTGAAGCTCGGCACGGTCGACTACAGCAACGCGAGCGGCGCGGGCACGGCGATCAACGTGTCGGCGTACGGCGGCAACATCCACGTCATCGGCTCGGCCGGCAACGACACGATCACCTCGAACACGGGCAGCGACACCCTCACCGGTGGCAACGGCACGGACCAGTTCGTGATCACGACGCAGAGCCAGAACATGACGACGCTCACGCAGTTCCATGCTGCGAAGGTCGAGACGATCACCGACTTCAAGGCGGGTCCGTCGTCGGCGGAGACCATCCAGGTCGACGCTCAGCACACGACCGTCACGTACTACGCGGAGAAGACGGCTGCGAGTGCGGATGCGGCGTTCACGACGGCCCTGGCGACGATGTCGGACCCGACGCTGCAGTCGGACGTGGTGGCGGTGCAAGTGGCCGGCGACACGTACGTGTTCGTCGACACGGCCGGCGCAAACCACGTCGACCAGGTCATCCACCTCGTTGGCGTGTCGCTGAGCGACCTGAACTTCGCCGACTTCGTGGTGGTCTGATCGCTGGTGTAATATCCAGCTGATTGGATAGCATCCAAGGGCCCGCTTCGGCGGGCCCTTGTTTCATTTAGGGACACCGAAAATGGATCACAAAAAGATACTGGACGATGCGATCGCGGCGGAAAAGAACAACCGCTTTCAGGACGGCATCGAAATATTGCGCAAGGGGCTGCGCCAGTTCCCCGGCCACCCCGATCTCGTGTTCGAACTCGCGCGCCTGCACGAGCGGCTGAAGATGTGGCCGCAGGCCCAGGCGATCTACTCGAAGCTCGTCGAACCGGGCGGCAAGATGAAAGGCCCGGTGGCCGTCGGCCTCGCGCATTGCATGCTGGGGCAGGCCAAGTACGAGGAGGCGCGCAAGATCCTCGCGCCGCTGATGCAGGCCGCGCCGAAGAACGTCGACGTGCTCGTGGGCCTCGCGCGCTGCGCGGAGCACCGCAAGGATTACGTCGACGCGCAAAAGTTGCTCGATCGCGCGAAGGCGGAGGCGCCGCAGGACAAGGCGCTGCGGCACCAGCAGGCGCGCCTGCACGTCGCCAACAAGGCGTACAGCGAAGCGGTGACGCTGCTCGAACAGAACATCGACCGCGATGACCCGTACGGCGATTCGATCGACCTGTGGCTCGAGGCGCTCAAGGAACAGAAGCGCGAGCTGTACCTGCGCGAGAAGCTGCAGGAATACGTCAGGAAGCATCCGCAGCGCCCCGAGTTCCTGTTCGGCCTGGGCTTGACCTACAGCCGCGCCGGCGAGGTGGACAACGCGCGCGCCGCGCTGAACAAGGTCAGCAAGATGCTGCCCAACAACCATCGCGTGCTCTACGAGATCGGTGTGCTGGAGCGCCTGGCGGGCGACATCAAGAAGTCGCAGGAGATGCTGTCCCAGGTGCTGGAGCTCAAGCCCAACCATCCGGCGGCGCTGCGCACCTTCGGCATGGACCACAAGTACCAGTACGGGGACAAGTACTTCACCACGCTGAACACGGAAGCCGCCAACCTCACGACGATGGAGGCGATGGAGCAGGTGCAGTTCCATTTCGCGCTGGGCAAGGCGTTCGACGACGTCGGCGAGCTGCCCACGGCGTTTCGCCACTACTCGACCGGCGGCGCGAAGAAGCGCAAGACGGAGACGTTCAGCGAACAGGCCAGCGCGCGCATGTTCGAGCTGATGAAGAAGATCGTCACCAAGGAGTCGATCGACAAGTCGAACCAGACGGGTTCGCAGGACGACACCCCCGTGTTCATCCTGGGCATGCCGCGAAGCGGCACGTCGCTGATGGAGCAGATCCTGTCGTCGCACCCGGACATCTACGGCGGCGGCGAGCTGAAGTACATGACGTCCGCGATCGAGAACATGGACGTCGCCGGCCGGCGCCTGAAGTTCGGCGACGTGGAAGCAGCCTTCACCTATGACGAGAACGCGAGCTGGGAGCAGCGCGGCGACTGGTACGCGAGCATGCTCAGGTCGCTCACGAAGGACAAGCCCAGGCGCATCGTCGACAAGATGCCCGGCAACTTCAACTTCGTCGGCCTGATCCACGCGATCCTGCCGAAGGCGCGCATCATCCACAGCCGCCGCCACCCGGTGGAGACGTGCCTGTCGTGCTACCGCATCCTGTTCGCGGAAGGCCACCAGTGGACGTACAACCTGTCCGAGCTGGGCCGCTACTACCGCCGCTACTGGGACCTGATGCAGCACTGGCGCGAGCAGTTCCCCGACGCGATGTACGAAGCGCGCTACGAGGACAACGTGGCCGACGTCGAAGGCTCCGCGCGGCGCCTGATCGATTACCTCGGCCTCGAGTGGAACGACAACTGCCTGAACTTCTACAACCTCGATCGCCCGGTGAAGACCGCGAGCGCGTCGCAGGTGCGCAAGCCGATCTATACGTCGTCGGTCAATCGCTGGCGCAAGTACGAAGCCTACCTGGGCCCGCTGCTCGAGGAGATCGGCGACATCGTCGAAGCCTACGAGAAGGAGATCGCGCACCTGTCGATCCCGCAGCAGAAGGCCGCCTGAAGCGAAGGAGCAACGAGATGGCACTCAAGGCACGTTACGACGCCAAGGAAGACCGCATGCTGCTGATCTTCGAACCCAAGGAGGGCGAGCGCCGCTCCTTCTGGGTCACGCGGCGGCAATGGCTAGGCCTGTACAACGGGCTCGGCCCGCTCAAGCCCGAGAAGCCGCAAGCCAAGCAGCCGCCGGCGAAACTGCAGGTGCTGCCCGAAGCGCTGACGAAGGATGCGGTCACGCTCCAGTCGCTGAAGCTGCGGCGCAAGGACGACGCTTTCGCGATCTCGTTCGAAGCCGGCGGCCAGCCGATGGGCATGCAGGTCAAGGGCGAAGCGCTCGAGCAGCTCAAGCAGATGCTCGACCAGCAGGCCGACCGCGCCGGCTGGGACGCACAGGCCGCGTTCCAGCGGATCAAGGCCGCGGCCGCTGCCAATGCAGCGGTCAAGAAAGCCGCCAACAAGGGCTGACGCGATGCTGCGCGTGCATGCTGCGGTCCTCGCCGCGATCCTGGCGTGCGCCGCGCCTGCGCACGCGCAACGCGACGAGCAGCCGTCGCCGGGCGCGTGGCCGGCCAAGGTTTTCCGCTGGTACTACAACCCCTCTTACCGGCCCGAGTGGCTCACCGACGATCAGGCGCGCGACTTGCTCGTCGCGGCCGCGCGCGAGTGGGAAGTGTGCGGCGTCAAGGTGCAGTACGAAGGCGAGACCACGAGCCATGTGCCGGGCGTGATGGACGGCATGAACGTCGTCGGCTGGCGGCCCGACATGCCGCGCGGCCTGCGCGGCCTCACGCGCGGGCGCGCGCGCAATGGCGAATTGCTCGAACGCGACATCACCTTCGCATCGGCCCGTGCCGAGTTCCGAAACTATCCGACACTGCTCCGCAAAGTGGTCGTGCACGAGTTCGGGCACGCGATCGGCCTCACGCACTCGGGCACCTGCAACGACGTCATGTCGCTCGCCGCGGATTGCCCGCGCGCCGACCCGATGCAACTGCCGCAGTCGCCGACGCCGCACGACGTCGAGCGCTGCCGCGCGATTTACATGGAGCATCGCCAATGATCGACCGCGCACAACTGCAGCGGCTTTGCGACATCGCGCTCGCCGCCGGGCGCGAAGTGATGGACGTGTACGGCACGGACTTCGCGCACGTGAGCAAGGAAGACGACTCGCCGCTCACGCAGGCCGACCTGCGCTCGGACAAGGTGATCTGCGACGAGCTCGCGCGCGCCTTTCCCGGCGTGTTCATCCTGTCCGAAGAGTCGTCGCCGCAGGCAAGCGGCACGCACGAGCGCTTCTTCCTCGTCGACCCGCTCGACGGCACGAAGGAGTTCCTCAAGCGCAACGACGAATTCACTGTGAACATCGCGCTGGTCGAGCAGGGAGTTCCGGTGGCGGGCGTCGTGTTCGCACCGGCGCTCGGCGAGCTGTACTACGGTGCGCAAGGTCTCGGTGCGTGGAAGAGCACGCGCGGCGCCGCGCCCGTCGAATTGAAAACGCAGCCTCCCGCATCCGGCGCGCCGCTGCGCGTGATCGGCAGCCGCTCGCACGGCGGCGAAGAGCTCACACGCTGGTTGGAGCGCTTGCCCGTCGCGCACACGTTCGTTGCCGCCGGCAGCTCGCTCAAATTCTGCCGGCTTGCGGAAGACGCGGCGGATGTGTACCCGCGCCTGGGCCCCACGAGCCAGTGGGACACCGCCGCTGCGCAAGCCGTGCTCGAAGCGGCCGGCGGCGCGGTGCTCGAAGCCGGCGGCCGCGACCTGCGCTACGGTCTGGACCGGCCAATCCTCAACCCGCACTTCATCGCACTCGCGAGCCGGGCCATCCCGGTGCCGCCGATTTCGTAATGATCCGTTGGCTCGCGGAAACGCGGCGTAACTGCCGCGCCTGCGCGAGCCGATCCGCTTAAACTGCCCGCGCCATGTACGAGATCACGGACACCAACCAGTCGCCGTATTCGTCGATCTGCTATATCCGCACCGATTGGGCCAACGGCACCGCGACGCAAGGCTCCGGCGTGGTGGTGGGCATCAACGACGTGCTCACGGCGTTGCACGTCGTCTACGACGCGACGCGCGGCGGATGGGCGAAGGACGTCATCATCTATCCGGGCGCGGACACGTCGCCTTCTTTCTACGCGCCGTTCGGCGTCTACACCGACGTCGGCAGCATGGTCGGCCGCGCGGCGAACTGGGACCTCAACGGCGACGGCCTGCTCACGCAGCAGGA
>DATBPW010000330.1:0-1736 GCA_036561125.1 Ramlibacter sp.
CACGAGACGCTTGCGGCGCCGCGCGCGAGCGGCTTCGACCAGCTGCCGAGCGGCATGGTGCCGCTCGATGCCGGCTCCGACGCACCGGCCTCGCAACCGCAGGAACTTCGCTGACGCTAGGCCAGCCGCGCGAGCTGGTCCTGCACCTTCTCGAGCGTCGCCGTGAAATCGGCGATGCGCTTGCGCTCCTGCTCGATCACCGCCGGCGGCGCCTTCGCAACGAACGACTCGTTCGACAGCTTGCCGTTCGCCTTCGCGAGCTCGCTCTTGAGGCGCTCGGCTTCTTTCGCGAGGCGCGCCTTCTCCGCGGCGACGTCGATCTCCATGAATAGGCACAGGCGCGTCGAACCGACCACAGCCACCGGCGAAGCCTTCGCCGCGGCAGCCCACGACGCCGCATCGTCGAACAACTTCACTTCCGACAAGCGCGACAGCGCTTGCAACTCCGGTGCGATCTGCCGCATGAACGCCGCGTCTTCCGCGGACTCGGCGACGACGTAGGCCGGCAGCCGCGTCGACGGGGAGACGTTCATCTCGCCGCGCAGGTTGCGGCATGCGTCGACCACAGCCTTGAGCCTGCCGACATGCGCCTCGGCGCCTTCGTCGATCGCCGCGGCGTTCGTCTGCGGATACGGCGCTACGCTGATCGAGTCGCCTTCCTTGCCCGCGACCGCCTTGATCACCTGCCACAGCTCCTCGGTGATGAACGGGATGACCGGATGCGCCAGGCGCAGGATCGCTTCGAGCACGCGAATCAGCGTGCGCCGTGTGCCGCGCTGCTGGCCCGCGTCGCCGACCTGGACCTGCACCTTCGCGATCTCGAGGTACCAGTCGCAGTACTCGTCCCACACGAACTGGTAGATCGCGGTGGCGACGTTGTCCAGCCGGTATTCGGCGAAGCCCTTCGCGACATCCGCCTCCGCGCGCTGCAGCAGCGAGACGATCCACTTGTCGGCCTGCGTCAGCGTCGCGCCTTGTTCCGCGAGATCCTGGCCTTCGCAGTTCATCAGCACGAAGCGTGACGCGTTCCAGAGCTTGTTGCAGAAATTGCGGTAGCCCTCGCAGCGCTTCGTGTCGAAGTTGATGTTGCGCCCAAGGCTCGCGTAGCTGGCCATCGTGAAGCGCAGCGCGTCGGCGCCGTAGGCCGGCATGCCCTGCGGAAATTCCTTCTTCACGCGCGCGGCGACCTTCGGCGCGGTCTCCGGCTTGCGCAGCCCGACGGTCGATTTCTGCACGAGCGTGTCGAGGTCCGCGCCCTGGATCAGGTCGACCGGGTCGACCACGTTGCCTTCGGACTTCGACATCTTCTTGCCGTCGTGGTCGCGCACCATGCCGTGGATGTACACGTTGCGGAACGGCACGGTGCCGGTGAAGTGGGTCGTCATCATGATCATGCGCGCGACCCAGAAGAAGATGATCTCGTAGCCGGTGACCAGCACCGACGACGGAAGGTACAGGTCCATGTCCTCCGTCTTCGCCGGCCAACCGAGCGTGGAGAAGGGAACGAGCGCCGACGAGTACCACGTGTCGAGCACGTCCTCGTCGCGGCGCAATTTCTTGCCGGATGCCTTCGCCTGCGCTTCGGCCTCGCTTCGCGCCACGAAGATGTTGCCCTCATCGTCGTACCACGCCGGGATCTGGTGGCCCCACCAGAGCTGGCGCGAGATGCACCAGTCCTGGATGTTGTTCATCCACTGGTTGTACGTGTTGACCCAGTTCTCGGGCACGAAACGCAC
>DATBPW010000331.1:0-6657 GCA_036561125.1 Ramlibacter sp.
GCGCGCCTTCTCCTCGTCGGTGAAGTACATGTCGCGATGATCGCATTGTCCGTCCAGCACGCGCGTGATGCAGGTGCCGCACACGCCTTGCTCGCAGGACGTGAGGATCTCGATGCCGTGCCGCGCGAGCGCTTGCACCACAGTCGTCCCCGCGGGGACGTTCACGAGCTGGCCCGTGCTCGCGACCTTCACGTCGAACGCGCGGTCGGCGCTCGTGTCCTGCTCGGGCGCCGAGAAGAACTCCACGTGGACCTGGCCTGCGGGCCAGCCGCGATCTTTCGCGCCGTCGGTGACGAACTGGATGAAGCCGGCCGGTCCGCAGACGTACAGGTGCGTCTGCGCATCGACCTGCGCCAGCAGTTGTGCCAGCTGCAACTTCTGCCCTTCGCTTGCATCGTCGAAGTGGAAATGCACGCGGCCCGCGAAAGCCGACGCGGCGATCTCGCCCATGAACGCCGTTTTCGATTTCGACCGCGTGCAGTATTGCAGCTCGAAGTCGGATCCCACGGCCGCGAGCCGGTGCGCCATGCACAGCAGGGGCGTGATGCCGATGCCGCCCGCGAAGAGGATCGTGCGCACGGCATGCACCAGCGGGAAGTGGTTGCGCGGCTCGCTGATCGTGAGCACGTCGCCCTCGTGCACTGCATCGTGCATGGCGACGGAGCCGCCGCGGGAGTTCGCATCGCGCAGCACCGCGATGCGGTAGGTGTTGCGCGCGGCCGCGTCGTTGCACAGCGAGTACTGCCGCGAGAGGCCGCCGGGCACCTGCACGTCGACATGCGATCCCGCGCTGAACGCCGGCAGCGGCCCGCCGTCGACGCGCGCGAGTTCGAAGCTCGCGATGCCCTCGGCCTCCTGCTTCTTGCGCAGGACTTTCACCTGCAATTGCGTCACGCGGCCTGCCTCGCGGGTTGTTCGGCCGCCACCAGCCGGTCGATCACGCGCCGCGCCTGGACGCCGCCCGCGTCGATGTTCAGCATCAGCAGCTTGCGCTCGGGCCAGCGCGACAGGTTGCGCTGCTGCTCCTCGAGCACCTGCGTGTCCTCGGCGAACACGCGCGCCTGGCCTTCCTTGATCTGCGCGGTGAGCGCCTTGTCCTTCGGGTTGAAGTTGCGCGCCATGCCCCAGAAGTACCACATGCTGGCCTGCGTTTCGGGCGTGAGGAAGTCCACCACCACCGAATAGACCTTGTCCTTCGCCTCGGCGTGGTAGCCGCCGCGGCCCGCGAGCGCGACGCCCACCTCGATCATGATGTGCGACGGCGGATGGAAGTGGCACACCTGCCAGCGGTCCACCGGCTGGTCGTCGGGCAGGTGGTTGCCGCGCAGGTTCGCGCGCCAGAACGGCGGGGCCATCACGCCGTCCATGAAGCGCGACGTGATCACGTGGTCGCCTTCGGCCTTGGTCGTCACCGGCGTGTTGTCGATCTCCTTCTGGCCGATCGACGTCGTGTGCACGTAAGTCTCGTGCGTGAGGTCCATCAGGTTGTCGACCATGAGGCGCCAGTCGCAGTGGATGTGGTACAGCCCGCCGCCGTAGGCCCAGTCGTCGCTCTCGGCCCATTCGAAGCGCGGGATCTTCGCCACGTCGGCCTGCGACGCGTCGCCCGGCCAGACCCAGATGAAGCCGTACTTCTCGGCGACCGGGTACGTGCGGATCTTCGGGAAGCCCTGCACGCGCTGCATCGGCATGGCCACGGTCTTGCCGTCGCAACCCATCGCCAGGCCGTGGTAGCCGCACACCAACGCGCCTTCGCACACGGTGCCGAGCGACAACGGCGCGCCGCGGTGCGGGCAGAAGTCCTCGGTGGCGGCGACCTCGCCGGCGCGCGGGCGCCAGAACACGATCTTCTCGTCGCAGACGGTGCGGCCCAGCGGCTTCTCGTCGATCTCGTCGGGGGTGGCCGCGACGTACCAGGCGTTCTTCGGGAACATGAACTCAGGTCTCCAGGGATGGCGAAAGCATAGTCGTTGTATACAATGAGCTCAAGCCGCAGGCAGCGCACCAGAGGTATACCTGCCATCGCGGATCGGCATTTCGTCGGATTTCTGTATACAGGAGCCCCATGCCTGCCCGAGCGCGCGCACCGGTCGACGACGACGCCCCGCAAGCCGTGAAGGCGCAGCTGCAGGTGCGCGAACTGATCCTCGCCGGCGACCTGGCGGGCGGCGAGCGCATTGCCGAGCTGGCGGTCGTCGACCGGCTGGGCATGTCGCGCACGCCGATCCGCGCGGCGCTGATGCGGCTCGAACAGGAAGGGCTGCTCGAAGCCTTGCCCGGCGGCGGCTACAAGGTGCGGACGTTCTCCGAGCGCGACGCGGCCGACTCGATCGAGATGCGGGGCATGGTCGAAGGGCTGGCGGCGCGGCTCGCCGCCGAGCGTGGCGTGGTGCCCGCGCTGCTCGCGCAAGCGCGCGAATGCCTCGCGCACATCGACGAGGTGTTGGCGAAGCCCCGCCTCGACGACGCCGCGTTCAGCCGCTACGTCGAACTCAATGGCCGCTTCCACGCGCTGCTGAGCGACATGGCGGGCAGCAGCGTCATCGCCCGCGAACTCGCGCGGGTTGTGAGCCTTCCGTTTGCATCGCCGTCGGCTTTCGTATTGGTGCAGGCGAACTCGGGCCGCTCGCGCGACATGCTGGTGGTCGCGCAGGACCAGCACCGCGAGGTGCTCCATGCGATCGAGGGCCGGGAAGGCGCCCGGGCCGAATCCATCATGCGCGAGCACTCGCGCATCGCGCAGCGCAACCTGCGCGACGCCGTCGGCAGCCGGCGCCTGCAGCGGCACATGCCCGGGGTGAGGCTCATCCAGAACAATTCCGCATAACTGCTAGACACCGCCCCTCTTTGCGTGATGGCAGGGTGCGCGGACAATGCACGGGCCCGCGAACCCAGGAGACCCGCATGCAAAAGAGAAACTTCCTTCGCACCGTGGCTGGCGCAGCCGCGATCTGCGCCACCGGCATCGCCTTCGCGCAGGGCGCACCGTTCAAGATCGGCCTGATCCTGCCGATGACCGGCCAGCAGGCGAGCACGGGGCGCCAGATCGAGGCCGCCGCGAAGCTGTGGATGGCGCAAAACGGCGACACCGTCGCGGGCCGCAAGGTGCAGCTGATCATCAAGGACGACACGAGCTTGCCCGACGTGACGCGCCGCGTCGCGCAGGAGCTGGTCGTCAACGAACACGTCGACGTGCTCGCGGGCATGGGCATCACGCCGTCGGCGCTCGCGGTCGGGCCGATCGCCACGCAATCGAAGACGCCGCTGGTTGTGATGGCCGCGGCCACGTCGATCATCACCGAAGCGTCGCCGTACATCGTGCGCACCAGCTTCACGCTGCCGCAGGTGTCGGTGGCCATCGCCGACTGGGCGCCGAAGAACGGCATCAAGAGCGTCGTGACGCTCGTGAGCGACTACGGCCCCGGCATCGACGCGGAAAAATATTTCAGCGAGCGCTTCCTGCTCGACGGCGGCAAGGTGCTGGACAAGCTGCGCGTGCCGCTGCGCAACCCCGACTTCGCGCCGTTCCTGCAGAAGGTGCGCGACCTCAAGCCCGACGCGCTGTTCGTGTTCGTGCCGTCCGGCGCGGGCGCGGCCGTGATGAAGCAGTTCGGCGAGCGCGGCATGGACAAGGCCGGCATCAGGCTGATCGGCACCGGCGACGTCACCGACGACGACCAGCTCAATGAGATGGGCGACGTCGCGCTGGGCGTGGTCACGTCGCACCATTACTCGGCCGCGCATCCGTCGGCCGCGAACAAGAAGTTCGTCGAAGCGTTCGAGAAGGCCAACAAGGGGATGCGCCCGAACTTCATGGCGGTCGGCGGCTACGACGGCATGCGCGTGATCTACGAAGCGCTGAAGAAGACCGGCGGCAAGGGCGGCGGCGACGCGCTGCTCGCCGGCATGAAGGGCCAGATCTTCGAGAGCCCGCGCGGCCCCGTGTACATCGATGCGCAGACGCGCGACATCGTCCAGAACGTCTACCTGCGCAAGGTGGAGAAGAAGGACGGGCAGCTGTGGAACGTGGAGTTCGACGTGATCAAGGACGTGAAGGACCCGGGCAAGAGCAAGTGATTTCCTAGGGGCCCGCCCCTCCCATGCTCACCATCCTCTTCGACGGCATCGCCTACGGCATGCTGCTGTTCATCCTCGCCGTCGGGCTGGCGGTGACGATGGGGCTGATGAATTTCATCAACCTCGCGCACGGCTCGTTCGCGATGGTGGGCGGGTACATCACGGTGCTGTTGATGCAGCGCGCCGGCGTGCCGTTCCTCGCGTGCCTGCCGCTGGCGTTCGCCGGCGCCGCGCTGCTCGGGGCCGTCGCGGAACGCACGCTCTATCGGCCGCTCTATCGCAAGCCGCACCTGGACCAGGTGCTGTTCTCGATCGGGCTGGTGTTCATGTCGGTCGCGGCGGTGGACTATTGCGTCGGCTCGACGCAGCAGATGATCCAGTTGCCCGAATGGCTGAGCGGGCGCACCGAGATCGGCTCCGGCGGCTGGACGCTGGGCATGGGCCACTACCGGCTGTTCATCATCGCCGTGTGCGCTGCGCTCACCGTGCTGCTGCAGTGGATCCTGTCGCGCACGCGCTTCGGCAGCCGGCTGCGCGCATCGGTCGATGACCAGCGCGTCGCGGCGGGCATGGGCATCAACGTCAACGTCGTGTTCCTCTCGACCTTCGCGTTCGGCTCGGGCTTGGCGGGGCTTGGCGGCGCGCTCGGCGCCGAGGTGCTCGGGCTCGACCCCAGTTTCCCGCTCAAGTTCATGATCTATTTCCTGATCGTCGTCGCCGTGGGCGGCACGTCGTCGATCACCGGGCCGCTGCTCGCGGCGTTGCTGCTCGGCATCGCGGACGTCGCGGGCAAGTACTACATCCCCAAGATGGGCGCGTTCATCGTCTACACGTTGATGATCGTGATCCTGCTGTGGCGCCCGCAAGGCCTGTTCGTGCGGCAGGGCGGCAAGGCATGACGAGCGACGCGCAGACTTCGCTGCTGCGCGCGAGCCGCATGAAGCCGTGGGAGCCGGTGCTGTGGCTCGTTGCATTCGCGGTGCCGGTGGTGATGCCGAACCAGGCGCTGATCGTCAACGAGATCGCGATCGTCGCGCTGTTCGCCGTGTCGCTCGACCTCGTGCTGGGTTACTCGGGCATCGTGTCGCTGGGCCACGCCGCGTTCTTCGGCGTCGGCGCCTACACAGCTGCGCTGTTCTGCCAGCACGTGAGCGCGGATCCGCATATCGGACTGGTCGTCGCGATGGCTGTGGCCGCGGCGATCGGGTTCGCGGCGAGTTTCACCGTGCTGCGCGGCTCGGACCTCACGCGCCTGATGGTGACGCTGGGCCTCGCGCTCATCCTGCTGGAACTCGCGAACAAGTTCGAGGACATCACCGGCGGCACGGACGGCATCCAGGGGCTGATGTTCAAGCCGCTGCTCGGGCATTTCGAATTCGACCTCGCGGGCCGCGTGGCGTCGTACTACTCGCTCACGATCCTGCTCGTGCTGTTCCTCATCGCGCGGCGCATCGTGCATTCGCCGTTCGGCGCGACGCTGGAGGCGATCCGCGACAACCGCCTGCGCGCGATGGCGATCGGCATCCCGGTGCATGCGCGGCTGGTGGCGGTGTACACCATCGCCGCGGCGATGGCCGGCGCGGCCGGCGCGCTGTTCACGCAGACGTCGGGCTTCGCGTCGCTCGACGTGTTCGAGTTCCACCGCTCGGCCGACCTGATGCTGATGCTCGTCGTCGGCGGCACGGGGTGGCTCTATGGCGGCGTCACCGGCGCGATCGTGTTCAAGGTGCTGCAGGACTTCCTCGCGTCGCAGACCCCGCAGTACTGGACGTTCTGGCTCGGGCTGTTCCTGGTCGTGCTCGTGCTGGTGGGGCGCGACCGCCTGTTCAAGCCGTGGAACTGGTTCCGGCGATGAGCGGCGACATCGTCCTGTCCGCGCTGGGGCTGGTCAAGAAGTTCGGCGGCATCACCGCGACGAACGACGTCACGCTCAACGTGCGCCGCGGCGCGCGCCACGCGCTGATCGGCCCCAACGGCGCGGGCAAGACCACGCTGGTGAACCTGCTCACCGGCGTGCTTGCGCCGACGGCGGGAAGCATCGTCCTCGAAGGCGAGGACATCACGAAGCTCGCGCCGCACAAGCGCGTGCGGCGCGGCATGGTGCGCACGTTCCAGATCAACCAGCTGTTCGCGTCGATGACACCGCTGCAGACGCTGGCGCTCGTCGTGTCGCAGCACCGCGGCATCGGGGCCAAGCTGTGGCAGCCGCTCGGCGCGCGCGCCGACATCGCGCAGCGCTGCGAGGAACTGCTGGCCCAGTTCCACCTGGCCGAAGTGATGAACCAGCGCACGGAGCACCTGGCTTACGGCAAGCGGCGGCTGCTCGAGATCGCGATCGCGCTCGCGTGCGACCCGCGCGTGCTGCTGCTGGACGAACCGGTGGCGGGCGTGCCGGCGGGCGAGCGCGAGGAATTGCTGCAGACGGTCGCCGCGCTGCCGGCCGACGTGTCGGTGCTGCTGATCGAGCACGACATGGACCTGGTGTTCAGTTTTGCCAAGCGTATCTCCGTGCTCGTCGACGGCGCGCTGCTGGTCGAGGGCGAGCCTGACGCCATCGCGCGCGATCCCCGCGTGCGCGCC
>DATBPW010000332.1:0-7244 GCA_036561125.1 Ramlibacter sp.
GGATGCGGCGCACGCCACGCCGGTGTGCCGGCTGGAGATCCACGGCGATGCCGGCGGCGAGCTGTACTTCCGCGCCGAGGACCAGGGCGTGCCCGCGCTGGCGTGGATCGTCGATGTCGCGGCGCTGCTCGCGCGGCTGGAGGACGCACTGCGGTTCGCGCCGCAAGTGGAATGGCTGGACGCACCGCAGCCCGCCGCGCTCACCATCGTCACCGAAGGGCGCGCCAGCACGACGCGCGCGGAGTACGGCGTGGTGTTCGACGTGACCCCCTACCCCCACCACGCAATCGCGGCGCGGCTCGCCTGCGAGCGCCCGCACGACGACGTCGCGCGCCAGTGGTTCGCCGGCGGCGAGATCCTCGCGCTGCTGCCGCTCGGCGGACAGGAGGTCGCGCTCGTCTGGTCGGTGATGGAATCGCGCGCGGCGGGGCTACTCTCGCTCGATGCGACCGCATTTGCAGCGCAGGTGGACCAAGCCTGCCACCACGCCCTGGGCCGGCTCACGCTCGCGAGCGAGCGGGCCGAATGGCCCTTGCAGCTCGCCCGGGCCGACCGCTGGTGCGGTGCGGGCTGGGTGCTCGCGGGCGACGCGGCGCACACGGTGCACCCGCTCGCGGGACAAGGTTTGAACCTGGGGCTGGCCGATGCCGAAAAACTCGCACGCGTGCTGCACGAGCGCGAGTACTGGCGCAGCCTGGGCGACATGCGCCTGCTGCGCCGCTACGAGCGCGCGCGCAAGGCCGACGTGCAGGCGATGGGCGCGGTCACCGACGGACTGCAGCAGCTGTTCGCCCTGTCCGGCGGCGCATGGTCGCAGCTGCGCAACTGGGGCATGACCGGCGTGGACCGCACCGGCCCGGTGAAGGATTGGCTCGCGCGCCAGGCCATGGGCCGCGCCTGAATGAAAACCGAATTCGAATGGAAACCCACATGACATCGATCCGCAACGCGGCCATCGCCGCCGTCCTCGCCGCCGTCGCCTTCGCGGCGGCCGCGCAGGACTTCGCGCTGATCCGCAAGAACCTCACCGAGCGGCTGCCGCTGCTGGGCAAGATCGACGAGGTCTCGAAGACGCCGATGCCCGGACTGTTCGAAGTGCGCGTGGGCACCGACCTGTTCTACACCGACGACAAGGGCGACTACCTGATCCAGGGTTCGCTCATCGATACCAAGGTGCAGGCGAACATCACCGAGGAGCGGCAGGCGAAGCTGCTGGCCATCCCGTTCGACCAGCTGCCCGTGAAGGACGCATTCACCATCGTGCGCGGCAACGGCAAGCGCAAGCTCGCGATCTTCGAGGACCCGAACTGCCCCTATTGCAAGCACTTCGAGGCCGACCTGCAGAAGATCAACAACGTCACGGTGTACCTGTACCTCTACCCGATCCTGGGCCAGGATTCACAGGACAAGTCGCGCAACCTGTGGTGCGCGAAGGACCGCGGCGGCGCGTGGCTCGACTGGATGCTGCGCAACAGGGCCGCGCCCGGCGCCAACTGCGACATCACGGCCGTCGTGCGCAACGTGGAGTTCGGCCGCGCGCACAAGATTTCCGGGACGCCGACCCTGTTCCTCGCCGACGGCACGCGCGTGCCCGGCGCCATGCCCGCCGCGGACGTCGAGAAGCTGCTGGCCAAGCAATGACGGCCACCTCGCGGGCGGCCAGCGTGCATTACCGCGTCGAGGCGGCGGACCTGCACGCGCACCTGTGGCGCGTCACGCTCACCATCGCGCGGCCCGAAGCGCACCAGCAGGTGTCGCTGCCGGTGTGGATCCCGGGCAGCTACCTCGTGCGCGAGTTCTCGAAGAACCTGCAGCGCCTCGCGGCGAAGCAGGGCGGCCGCGCCGTCGCGTTGCAGCAGCTGGACAAGTGCACGTGGCAGGCGGACTGCGTGGCGAGCAGCGCCCTCGTGTTCACGTACGAGGTTTACGCCTTCGACAACTCGGTGCGCACGTCGTGGCTCGACACGCAGCGCGGCTTCTTCAACGCCACGAGCCTGTGCCTGCGCGTGCACGGGCTCGAGCACATGGTGCATTCGCTCGAGCTCGCACCCGTGAAGGGCAAGCCGCAGTGGAACGCCGCGACGGCGCTGGCCGCGTTCCGCATCAACAAGCGCGGCTTCGGCACGTACCTCGCCACCGACTACGACGAACTGGCCGATTGCCCGGTCGAGCTCGGCGAATTCTGGAACGCGGAGTTCAAGGCCTGCGGCGTGCCGCATCGCATCGTCATCGCCGGCGCGCCCGCGTCGTTCGACGGCGAGCGGCTGCTGGCCGACACGCAAAAGATCTGCGAGACGGCGATCCGGCTCTGGCATGACCGCCGCAAGCCGCCGTTCAAGTACTACCTGTTCATCCTCAACGTCGTCGACGAAGGCTACGGCGGCCTCGAGCATCGCAATTCGACTGCGCTGATCGCCTCACGCCGCGACCTGCCGCGCGTCGGCGAAGCGCGCCAGACCGACGGGTACGTCACGCTGCTCGGGCTCGTGTCGCACGAATACTTCCACACGTGGAACGTCAAGCGCCTGCGGCCCGCGGACTTCACCCGCTACGACTACACGCGCGAGAACTACACGCAGCTGCTGTGGTTCTTCGAGGGTTTCACCAGCTACTACGACGACCTGCTGCTGCGCCGCGCCGGCGCGATCGACGACGCAACGTACGTCAAGCTGCTGAACAAGACCATCAACCAGGTGCTGCAGGCGCCCGGCCGCGAAGTGCAGTCCGTGGCGCAGGCCAGCTTCGACGCGTGGGTGAAGTACTACCGGCAGGACGAGAACACGCCGAACGCGACCATCAGCTACTACACGAAGGGCGCGTTGGTGGCGCTGTGCTTCGACCTCACGCTGCGCAGCGAAGGGCATTCGAACCTCGACCAGGCCATGCGTGCGCTGTGGGCGCGCTGCGCCGCGGGCCCGATGACCGAAGGCGACTTCGCCGCGGTGCTCAAGGAGCTGGGCGGGCGCGCGTTCACGCGCGAACTCGCGAGCTGGGTGCACGGCACGAAGGAACTGCCGCTCGCCGACCTGCTGCGCGCGCAAGGCGTGCAAGTGATGGACGACCCGGCGCAATGGCAGCAGCGCCTGGGCATCCGCGCGAGCGAATCCGGCGGCACGATCGTGATCCGCAACGTGCTGCGTGGCGGCCCCGCGGAACAGGCCGGCATGGCCGCGGGCGACGAATGGCTCGGCATCGAGGCGGGCGACAAGGCGTGGCGGCTGGCGAAGGTCGACGACGTGCCCCTGTACGCGGGCAGCCATCGCAAGGTGACGGCGCTCGTCGCGCGCGACCGCCGCCTGCTGCGGCTCGACCTGGCGCTGCCCGGCACTTCGACGACGTGGCGGCTCGCGCTGCGCGATGCCGCGCGGGCGCAATCGTGGCTGGCCGCATCCGACTGACGGGCGTGCGCCGGCCGGTGCGCTTCGCCGCGCTGGTCGCAGTGGTGATCGTGCTGCACGCGCTCGCGCTGCGCTGGCTGGCGCAAGCGCTCGAAGGCCCGCCGCTGCTCACGCCGATGGTCAACCCGATGTTCACGCGGCTGCTCGAGCCGGAGGCGCCCGCGATGGTCGCGAAGGCGAAACCGGCGCCGCGAGCGAAAAGGGCCCGCGCGATCACCGCAATCAAGCCGCCGAAGCCGGCGAAGCGCGCGGCGTCGGCGGCATCCGCGCCCGAGCCAGCCGAAGCAGCCGCGTCCGCACCGCGAGCCATCGCCAGCGCCGCCGCGCCGGAGCAGGCGGCGTCCGCACCCGCCCCAGCCGCATCCGGGCCCGCCGCAACTGCCTCGGCACCGGCCGCTCCCGCGTCGAGCCCGATCGTCATCGCCGCCGACACGTGGCCCACCGACACGCGCCTGTCCTATCGCCTGACCGGTTGGTACGACGGCGAGCTGACGGGCAGCGCCAGCGTGCAATGGCTCAGACAGGGCGACAACTACGAAACGCGCGTCGATCTCGACCTGGGCATCTTCGGCATGCAGTTCTTGAGCCAGGGCGCCGTCGCGGGCGATTCGCTTGAGCCGCGCGCATATCAGGAGTCGCGCCCGGGCCGCACGCGCAGCGTGCGCTTCACCGCCGACGCCGTGGTCCTGAACGACGGCCGCACCGAGATCAAGCCGCCGGGCGTGCAGGACACGGCCAGCCACT
Organism: Ramlibacter sp.; assembly: GCA_036561125.1. Lineage (GTDB taxonomy): Bacteria > Pseudomonadota > Gammaproteobacteria > Burkholderiales > Burkholderiaceae_C > Ramlibacter. The sequence continues at coordinate 4,143 of DATBPW010000332.1, forward strand.
TCGTCGAACTGAGCCATCGCTTCTCGAGCGGCCAGGACCAGCTCGTGCTGGGCGGAACGACCAGCGTGTGGCTCGCGCGGCCCGGTGGCGTCGACCTGTGGACCTACGACATCGTCGGCATCGACCGCCTGCCCACGCCGCGCTTCGGCACGATCGACGCGTTCCACCTCAAGCCCCGGCCGATCCACGACAAGCGCGGCGACATCTATTCCGAGATCTGGATCGCGCCGACGCTGCAGTACCTGCCGGTGCGCATCCGCATCACGCAGGGCGCGCGGAACTTCGTCGACATCACGGTCGACAAGATCGAGCAGCGCTGAGGCGTCGTTTCCCTGCGGGTCAACGAAGCTTTATCATCGGCGTCCATGCATTCGAGGCCGCGCGACGTCGCGTCGATCCGCCTGGACAACGCCCTGGCGCTGTTCGACGAGTTCGTCCGCAATACCGTCAAGGATCCCGACGTCGCCACCTTGCGCGGCCTGGAGCGCCGCTTCGCCGAGCGCCTGCAGATCCAGCCGAGTTACTGGAGCCAGATCAAGAGCCGCTCGCGGCAGATCGGCGAGCGCCTCGCACGCCAGTTCGAGCAGCTCTCGCACAAGCCGCACGGCTGGATGGACGTGCCGCACGACGGCAGCGACGCTTCGTCCACGCGCGCGCCCGTTCCGCATGCAACGCCCGCGCCCGCACCTGTGCCGGAGGAGGGGCACGTGCCGCGCGACGACGACGAGCGGTTCATCGTCGGCCTCGTGCTCACGTACTACCGCCGCCATCCCGAGCGCGCCCGCACCCGCCTGCTCGACCTGCTCGGCGAAGTGCTCGTGCCGCCGGTGCCGCCCCCCGCGGCCGCGAATGCGAAATCGCCGGCGGGGCGCACGCCCGCACCGAAAGAGGATGCGCACGGCCTGTGGGCGCGCACGCAGCAGGGCGTGGCGCCGCTCAAGCGCAAGAAGTAGCTGCCGATCCTTGTGGCGGCCGCACCACGCCGCGGCCGGGGTGGCGATAAAAACAGCTTGCGCAAGATAATCGATCCTTTATCATTTGCGCAAGTCGGAGCACCGCCGCCGATGACACCCTTCCGATCCACCCGCAACGCAACGACATGAACCACGCAGTCCCCGCGAACCAGCAGGTCACCACCGCCACGGCGGCAGCGGCCGCATTGCTGCCTGCGGGGATCGTCGTCATGCCACTGCGTGCATTCACCGCCACGGGCGCCGCGCCCCCGCCGGGCTGAAGCAATTCAGCGACGCGACCAGCGCGGCCCGGTGGATGAAACCCCCGGGCCGCGTTGTTTTTGGCCTCGAACAACCAAGGAGAAAAGAGATGACGAGAACCATGCCCTGGGGCCCGAGCGGATCGGCCCCCTTGAGCGCCACGGCGCTGAACCTGGCGGCGGCCGCATTGCGCGCCGCGAGCGACGTGCTGGCGCGCCGCGCCGCGCGCCTGGCGGAAGCCGCGCACGCCGAAGCGCAGGCCGCCGCGGATGAACTGCTGCGCGCGAGCGTGGACACGGTGGAGTTCCACCCGCTGCACCGCGACGCGGGCGCGCCGGAAGGCGCGCTCTACATCAACGGCAAGCTGGTCGGCGTGATCAGCGGCGTGAACCGCCTGTGATGCCGCAGCCGGGGCGGGCCTGCGCGGCCCGCCTCGCGCCGCGGCTTACTTCTTGCCGGCGGCTTCGCGTTCCTTCTTGACCGCCGCGACGTCGTCGTTGTCGAACGCGACGTTCGTGCAGCGGCCGCGATAGGCTTCGGTGAACTTGTTCAGGTCGGCGACGTCCGCGTTGAGTTTCGTCTCGTCGTCCTGCGCGGCCTTCAGGTGCTCGTCGTGCTCCTTGACGCGCCGCTCCAGCCGTGTGCGGCGAAAGCCCGTGAGGCCGTCGTCGTCCGCGCTCTTCACGGCCGCGGCCAGCTCGGGCGCCTCGTCGCTCAGCGCCTTCATCTGCTGCGCGATCTTGTCGCTGCGCGCGCGCAGGTCGGCCTGGCGGTGCTCGACGGTTTCCGCATCGTTCAGGCAGGCGCGGTATTCGTCGCGCGTGCCGATGCGCTTGCCGTCCTTGGTCATCTGCTGCGCGCCCGCGGTGAGTGCGCACGCGGCCAGCACGGTGAAGGCGATGGAAGAAGCAACTCGTCTCATGATGTCGGGGCTCGTGGCCCGGGAAGTTGGGAAAGGCGCCCGGTGGGGCAGCGGCCGAAACTATAACTTGCGCTGGTCGACCACCCGCCTGGCCTTGCCGACGCTGCGCTCGACGCCGCCGGGCGCACGCAGCTCGATCCGTGCGGTGGTGCCGATGTAGGCCTTGATGTCGTGCGCGAGCTGCTGCGCGGCCAGCTGCGCGGGCTCGCCCGCATGCTCGACCTCGGGGCGCACCTCGACCGCGACCGTGAGCTCGTCCAGGCGCCCTTCGCGCGTGAGGACGCACACGTAATGCGGCGCGAGCTCCGGACGCTTGAGGATGAACTCCTCGATTTGAGTGGGAAAGACGTTGACGCCGCGCACGATCATCATGTCGTCGCTGCGGCCGGTGATCTTCTCCATGCGTCGCATCGTGCGTGCCGTGCCGGGCAGCAATCGCGTGAGGTCGCGCGTGCGGTAGCGCACGATCGGCAGCGCTTCTTTCGTGAGGCTGGTGAACACGAGCTCGCCGAACTGCCCTTCCGGCACGGGCTCGCCCGTTTCGGGGTCGACGATCTCCGGGTAGAAGTGGTCTTCCCAGATCGTCGGGCCGTCCTTGGTCTCGATGCACTCGTTCGCCACACCCGGGCCGATCACTTCCGACAAGCCGTAGATGTCCACCGCATCCATGTTCATGCGCTGCTCGATCGCCGCGCGCATGTCGTTGGTCCACGGCTCCGCGCCGAAGATGCCCACGCGCAGGCTGGTCTCCTTGGGGTCGAGCCCCTGGCGCTCGAATTCGTCGGCGATCGCCAGCATGTAGCTCGGCGTGACCATGATGAGGTCGGGCCGGAAGTCGGTGATCAGCTGCACCTGGCGCTCGGTCTGCCCGCCCCCGAAGGGCACCACCGTCAGGCCGAGCCGCTCCGCGCCGTAGTGCGCGCCGAGGCCGCCGGTGAACAGGCCGTAGCCGTAGCTCACGTGCAC
>DATBPW010000333.1:0-9338 GCA_036561125.1 Ramlibacter sp.
CACGCGATGATCGCGCCCACGGTCACGCCATCGACGGTGATCGATGCGGTGCCGATCCCGCCTTTCATCGCGCGGTCGATGCCAAACACCTTGCCGACGCTCGCGCCCGTCCCCGCGCCGATGTTGCCTTGCGCGGGTGCCCGGGCCGATGCGGCCTCGCACGCCGCATAACCGGCCTGGGCATCGGGGCGGATCTTCGCGTCGCCGACGAACAGGTCGAACAGCACCGCCGCCGGCACGATCGGCACGCGCGCGACGCGCACGTCCAGCCCGATGTCGCGCTCCTCGAGCCAGCGCATGACGCCGCCGGCCGCATCGAGGCCGAACGCGCTGCCGCCCGCGAGCAGCACGGCATGCACGCGATCGACCAGATGCGTCGGGGCCAGCAGGTCGGTCTCGCGCGTGCCGGGCGCGGCGCCGCGCACGTCGACCCCGCCAACGGCGCCGCCCTGCGCGAGGATCACCGTACAGCCCGTGGGCCGGCGCGTGTCGGTGAAGTGGCCGACCTCGATGCCGGGCACCGCGGTGATCGAATCGCTGCTGGCTTTGTTGCGTGGCATGCGGGCGATTATGCGAGGCCCACGCATGAGTTGCGGCGAGCCCGTCCGTGGCGCAGGACGGGTCCTACAGCGCCTGCAGGGATTCCGCCGACAGGCGCAGAGTGAAGAGCTTCCTACAGTGGGGGCAGTTCGCCGGCGCCGCTGGCGATATTTTTCAGCCAACACGCGAGAGAGGAACACATGAACAGCGAAACGATGGACACGACCCCCACCACCGGCTCGACGGGCCAGGGCTCGAGTGGCTTGAACGGGACGGGCGCGCAGCAGCAGGTTCAACGCGTGGCCGAGAAGGCGCATGCGGCCGTGGACACCGTCGCCGACACGCTCGGCTCGCAGGCCGAGCGCGTGATGAACTGGCAACAGGAATACGGCGAGATGGCGCGCGAGCAGATCCGCGCAAACCCGCTGGCGGTGGTCTTCGGCGCGTTCGCGATCGGCTACGTCTTCGCGAAGTTGACGCGCTGAGCGCGCGGGCAGCGACAATGGGCGCGTGATCCCGCGTCCCGTTGCCGCCGCCCTGGCCGCCGCGCTGCTGTTCGGTGCGGGCACGCCGCTGGCGAAAGCTCTCCTCGCGGGCGCGAGCCCGTGGTTGCTCGCGGCCTTGCTCTACCTCGCCTCGGGAACGGGCCTTGCCATCACCCGCGCACTCGCGCGCTCGCCGCGCGTGCGCCTGCCCGCGGGCGAAGCGAAATGGCTGGCGGGCGCGATCGCCTGTGGCGGCATCGCGGGGCCGGTGCTGTTGATGCTCGGCCTTGCGGCGATGCCCGCATCGTCGGCTTCGCTGCTGCTCAATGCGGAAGCCGTCTTCACCGCGCTGATCGCGTGGATCGTGTTCCGCGAGAACGTCGACGCGCGCGTGTTCGCCGGCTTCGTGTGCATCGTCGCGGGCGCGGCCCTGGTCGGCGGGGGCGGCTCGTTCGATGGCGTGGACTGGACGCCGGCGCTCTTCGTCCTGGCGGCCTGCCTCGCATGGGGCATCGACAACAACCTCACGCGCAAAGTCTCGCTGTCGGATGCGTCGTGGATCGCGATGGTCAAGGGCCTCGTGGCCGGCGCCACGAACTTGGTGATCGCGTTCGCACTCGGGGCGCACCCTCCCTCCGCTGGGACGGTCGCAGGCGCGGCGCTCGTCGGGTTTGCGAGCTACGGCGCGAGCCTCACGCTGTTCGTGATCGCGCTGCGCGGCCTCGGCACGGCCCGCACCGGCGCGTACTTTGCCGTCGCACCGTTTTTCGGGGCGCTCGTCTCGGTGCTGTGGCTCCATGAGCCGGTGACGATCACGCTCGTCGCGGCGGGCGTGCTGATGGCCATCGGCGTCGCGCTGCACTTTGCCGAGCGGCACGAACACACGCATGTGCACGAGGTGATGGCGCATTCGCATGAGCACGTGCACGGCGCGGCCGACGGGCACCACGACCACGCGCACGTGCCGCCGGTCGCGCCCGGCACGCGCCATTCGCATCCGCACGAGCACGCGCCGCTCGTGCACAGCCACCCGCACTATCCTGACATGCACCACGGGCACCGGCACTAAGATCCCGGCAATCGCAAAGGAGGCGAGCATGTACACGCTGTACGGTTTCAAGGGCTCGGGATCGGCGTCCGTCGAGATGGCGCTGCGCGTGCTCGAAGTCGACTACCGCATCGTCAGCGCCGCGAGCTGGGAGCCGTCGCCGGCGCTCGACGAACTGCGCGGCGTGAACCCGCTGGCGCAGATCCCCACGCTGGTGTTGCCCGACGGCAGCGTGATGACGGAGAGCGCGGCGATCCTGATCCACCTCGGCCTCGTGTCGCGGCCCGGCCTGCTGCTGCCCGCGAGCGAGGCGGCGCGCGCGCAGTCGCTCCGCGGCCTGGTCTACATTCCCGCCAACTGCTACAGCTGCATCACGATCCTCGACTACCCGGAGCGCTTCACGTCGGCGCAGGACAAGGAGTCGCTCGACAAGATTCGCGAAGGCACGCGCGCGCGCCTGCACCGGCACTGGGAGATTTTCGCGGACACGGCCAAACCCGCGCCGTTCCTCAATGGCGAGGCGCCCGGCGCTCTCGATTTCCTCGCCGCGGTCGTTTCCAGGTGGTCTGGTTCACGCCAGCACCTGCGCGAGGCGCGGCCGGAATTCTCGAAGCTGCTCGAACGCATCGAGGCGCATCCGGCTGTAGCCGACGTGTTCGAATCGCACTGGCCGAAGAAATGACGCGCCGCCCCGTCAACGTCCACGACGCGTACCACGCCCATATCTATTTCGGGCCGGGGACGGTGGAGCAGGCGCGCTCGCTGGCGCACGAGGCCGGCGAGCGCTTCAAGGTCGCGGTCGGCCGGGTGCATGAGCGCAACGTCGGCCCGCACCCGCAGTGGAGCGTCCAGATCGCCTTTGCGCGCAGCCGGTTCGACGAGCTCGTGCCGTGGCTGGACGAGCATCGCAATGGGCTCGACATCCTAGTGCACGGACTGACCGGCGACGACATCGCCGACCACACCGCCCACGCGTACTGGCTCGGCAACGAGCACACCCTCGACCTGACCGCGCTCTGACGCGCCCGCAGTCGCGGACGTGACGCGCTGGGGACTGTCCCCGATGCGACGGGGCTCGTGTGCCGATTAACCTTGCGGACATGGACCGCCCGCATCACAAGTTCTGGCCCGCGCGCCTGCCGCATTCGCTCACGCCCCCGGCGACCTCGCTGTGGCACAACCTCGCCGTCAGCGCGCTGCGCTATCCGGACAAGGCGTGCCTCGTCTTCTTCGGCCGCATCTACACGTATGCGCAGGTCGTGCGGCTCGCGGAAAGGCTCGCGGCCCGCCTCGCGTCGCTCGGCGTGCGCAAGGGCGACCGCGTGATGCTCGACATGCAGAACTGCCCGCAGCTCGTGATCGCGCACTTCGCCATCCTGCGCGCGAACGCGGTCGTGGTGCCGGTGAACCCGATGAACCGCGCCGAGGAGCTGAAGCACTACATCACGGACCCGGATGCGAAGGTCGCGATCACCACGGGCGACCTCGCGGCTCAGCTGGCGAAGGCGAACGATGCGCTGCCCGAAGCACAGCGCCTCGCACACCTCATCGTCACGCAATTCAGGGACGCGTTCGATCCCGCCGACCCCAATGCCGATGCGTTGCCGCCGGCATGGAGCGACTGGCTGCTCACGACCCATGCGCTGCCTTCGATCGCCGGTGGCAACGTCGTCGCATGGACTGACGCGCTGGCCAACGACCTGCCGGTGCCGGAGGTCGCGACGGGCCTCGACGACCTCGCGGTCCTGCCGTACACCAGCGGCACGACCGGCCTGCCCAAGGGTTGCATGCACCTGCATCGCAGCCTCATGCACAACGCCGTGGCCAGCACGGTGTGGGGCAACGGCACGGCGGAGAGCGTCACGTTGCTCGTCGTGCCGATGTTCCACATCACGGGCATGGTCAGCGTGATGCACTCGAGCATCTACATGGGCGCGACGCTCGTGCTGATGCCGCGCTGGGACCGCGACCTCGCGGGCCGCCTCATCTCGCGCTGGCGCGTCACGACATGGACCAACATCCCGACGATGGTCATCGACCTGCTCGCGAGCCCGAACTTCGCGCACTACGACCTGGCTAGCCTCAAGCACATCGGCGGCGGCGGCGCGGCGATGCCGCAAGCCGTGGCGCAACGTTTGTTCGAGCAGTTCGCGCTGCAGTATGTCGAGGGCTATGGCTTGACCGAGACCGCGGCGCCCTCGCACAGCAACCCGCCGGACCGTCCCAAGCAGCAGTGCCTGGGCATTCCCTTCATGAGCTGCGATGCGCGCGTGATCGACCCCGAGACGCTGGCGGAAGTGCCGCAGGGCCAGCAAGGCGAGATCATCGTGCACGGCCCGATGGTGTTCGCGGGCTACTGGAAGCGCCCCGAAGCGACGGCCGCCGCGTTCATCGAATTCGAGGGCAAGCGGTTCTTCCGCACGGGCGACCTCGGGCGAGTGGACGAGGACGGCTACTTCTTCATCACGGACCGCCTGAAGCGAATGATCAACGCGTCCGGCTTCAAGGTGTGGCCGGCCGAGGTCGAGGCGCTGATGTTCCGCCATCCCGCGATCGCCGAAGCGTGCGTGATCTCGGCGAAGGACGCTTACCGCGGCGAGACCGTCAAGGCGGTGGTCGTGCTGCGGCCCGGCTCGAAGGGGCAGGTCACGGAGCAGGACATCATCGACTGGTGCCGCGAGAACATGGCCGTGTACAAGGCGCCGAAGATCGTGCAGTTCACGGATGGGCTGCCCAAGAGCGGCAGCGGCAAGGTGATGTGGCGAGCTCTTCAGGAAGCGGAATCCGCGGGCGCCTAGCTCTTCTGTCGGCATGTTCCTACACGGGCCCTGCCGCGGCCCGAATACGATCGGCCGACATTTCAATTCGTTGACACCAGAATCAAATCGATGCGAGAGGGTGCCCTCGACACCGCTATTCCCGCACAGAAGCGCGCGTCCACCGGCATCGCCGGCCTGGACCACGTGCTCGGTGGCGGCTTCCCGACCGACCATCTCTACCTCGTCGAGGGCACGCCGGGCTCGGGGAAGACGACGCTGGGCCTGCAGTTCCTGCTGCGCGGCACCGAGCTCGGTGAGAAGGGCCTGTACATCACGCTCTCGGAAACGAAGGGCGAGCTGCTCACCGTCGCACAGTCGCACGGCTGGTCGCTGGGTGGCATCGAGATCTTCCAGCTCGTCACCGAAGACGGGCTGAGCCCCGACGCCGAACAATCGATCCTGCACCCGTCCGAAGTGGAACTGGGCGAGACGACGCGCGGCATCATGGCCGCGGCCGACCGCGTGAAGCCGGCGCGCGTGGTGTTCGACAGCCTCTCGGAGATGCGGCTGCTGGCGCAAAACCCCCTGCGCTACCGGCGCCAGGTGCTCGCGCTCAAGTCGTTCTTCGCCACGCGCAACTGCACGGTGATCCTGCTGGACGACCGCAGTTCCGCGTACAGCGACCTGCAACTGCATTCGATCGCGCACGGCGTCATCACGCTCGAGCAGTACCTCAACACTTACGGGCCGGAGCGTCGGCGCATCCGCGTGATCAAGATGCGCGGCATCTCGTTTCGCGGCGGCGAGCACGATTGCGCGCTGCTGACGGGCGGCCTGCAGGTTTTCCCGCGCCTGGTCACGTCGGAGCAGCGCGGCAAGTACGACGGCGAACTCGTCTCCTGCGGCAGCGACGAGCTCGACAGGCTGCTCGGCGGCGGGCTCGCGCGCGGCAGCAACATGCTGTTCAGCGGGCCGTCGGGCGTGGGCAAGACCACCACCGCGATCGCCGCCGTGCGGCAGGCCTTGCTGCGCGGCGAGAAGGCCGCGTACTACCTCTTCGACGAAAGCCTGGGCACGCTGCTCACGCGCTCGCGCGCGCTCGGCCTGGACATCGAGCCCTTCATCCACGACGGCATGCTGCAGATCGAGACGCTCGACCCGGCGGAAGTCTCCCCCGGCGAATTCGCGAACATGGTCCGCAACTCCGTGGCCGACGGCGCGCGCTGCGTGGTGATCGACAGCCTCAACGCGTACCTGCAGGCCATGCCCGGCGACAAGCACCTGATGCTGCAGATGCACGAGGTGCTCACCTACCTGAACCAGCGCGGAGTCATCACGATCCTGATCCTCGCGCAGCACGGCGTGCTGGGCGAGATGCGCAGCGACGTCGACGTGTCGTATCTCTCGGACGGCATCCTGCTGTTCCGGTTCTTCGAGGCGCGCGGCAGCCTGCTCAAGGCCGTGTCCGTCGTCAAGAGCCGCACCAGCGCGCACGAGCTCACGATCCGCGAGTTCCGCCTCACGAAGGACGGCGTGCAGGTCGGCGAGGCGCTGACCGACTTCGAAGGCGTGATGACCGGCGTGGCCACCTACAAGGGCGGCATCCCGCTTCTTTCCGATTCGGACGTGAAGGTTCCCTGATGGAATTGCGCGTTCTGATCCACGCCCCGCGCGGACGCGACGCCGCGGTCGTGAAGGACGTCGTCCAGCCGAATCATCGCGGCCACGTGTGCAACACGCCGACCCAGCTCGTCGCCGCGCTGAAGGAAGGCGCGGCCGCGGCATTGGTCACGGAAGAAGCGCTGGCCGACGAATCGCTGCTCAGGCAATTGAACGAGTGGCTCTCTACGCAGCCGCCGTGGTCCGACTTTCCGTTCATCGTGCTGGCGTCCCGGCAGGTGGGGCCGCGGCCGCCCGCGGCCGTGCAGAAGCTGCATGCGCTGGGCAACGTGATCCTGCTCGAGCGGCCGTTGAACGCGGAGACATTGCTTTCGGCGGCGGACGCCGCAGTGCGCGCCCGCCGCCGGCAGTACATCACGCGCCAGCACCTGGACGAGATCAACCGCGCGCAGTCCGAAGTGCAGAAACTCAACAGCCAGCTCGAGCGCCGCATCGGAGAGCGCACGATGGAGCTGGCGAACGCGAACAACCGGCTGATGAAGGAGATCGCGGAACGCGAACGCGCGCAGGCACAGCTCACGCAGAGCATGAAGATGGAGGCGCTGGGGCGCCTGACGGGCGGCATCGCGCACGACTTCAACAACCTGCTGCACGTGGTCAACATGAACCTCGAGCTGATCTCGCTGTACGCGAAGGAGGAGAAGGTGCGGCCCGTGGTCGATCGCGCCAAGGCCGCCGCGCGGCGCGGCTCGAAGTTGACGGGCCAGCTGCTGTCGTTCGCGCGCAGCCAGTCGCTCAACCCGAAGCTCACGCACGTCAACAAGGTCCTGCTCGGGATGCGCGACCTCATCGAGATCTCGGCCGGCTCGGGGGTGCAGGTGGAGTTCGAGCTGTGCGAGCCCGATTGCCCGGTGGTGGTCGACGCGAGCCAGCTCGAGATGGCGGTGCTCAACCTCGCGGTGAACTCGCGCGACGCGATGCCCGAGGGCGGGCAGCTGAAGATCTCGACGTGCCGCAGGGATGCCGTCGACGCGGACGGGCAACTGCCCCTGGCCGACTACGCGGTGCTCTCCGTCACCGATAACGGGCCGGGCATCCCTGCGCAGCTGGTGCATAAGGTGTTCGACCCGTTCTTCACCACGAAGCCGCTGGGCAGCGGCACGGGCCTGGGCCTGTCGCAGGTGTACGGGTTCGCGCGGCAGTCGGGCGGCCTCGCGTTCATTCGCAGCGAAGTCGGCAAGGGCACGACTGTCGAATTGTTCTTCCCCTGCGCCAGCGAACATTCGGAGGACGCGACGGAGCCGCTCGCCGCCGCGCCGTTCCCGCAAGCGGAGCGCTCGCGCCACATCCTCGTGGTCGAGGACGATGCCGACGTGCGGCGCGTGATCGTCGAGTGCCTCGGCGTGATCGGCTACTCGGTCAGCGAGGCCGCCAACGGCACGGAAGGACTCGAAGCGATCCGGCGCGGCAAGCCGGACCTGCTCGTCGTCGACTACGCGATGCCCGACATGTCCGGCGCCGAAGTGATCTCGAAGGCGCGCGAGATGGTCGGGGACATGCCCGTGATCCTCGCCACGGGCTATGCCGACATGGCCGCCGTCGAGCGGCTGGTGGGCAAGCCGCTGGTGCTGCGCAAGCCGTTCGACATCAACTCGCTCGGCTCGGCCGTCGCGCTGGCGCTGCAGCCCGAGCGCCTCGCGGCCTGACTCCGCGGCGGGGCGGCCGCAGGTCGCGCATTCGCCCTTCGATGATGTCCATGCAATGGTGATGCTCGATTGCCTCGTGATCGGCGGCGGCCCGGCGGGGCTGATGGCGGCCGTGTATCTCGGCCGCTTCAAGCGCAGCGTCGTCGTCGTCGACGAAGGCCAGAGCCGCCTCGCGCTGATCCCGAAGACGCGCAACGTGCTCGGCTTTCCCGACGGCATCGCGGGCGAGGAGTTGCTCGAGCGAATGCGCGCGCACGCGGCGAAGTTCGGCGCGCGCCTGGAGATCGGGCGCGTCGAGCGGCTGGGCAAGGCGGGCGACGTGTTCGAGGCGCAGGCAGGTTCGGCGCGCTTGCGCGCGCGCTTCGTGATCCTCGCGACCGGTGCGCGCGACGTCGAACCGCAGGTCACGGGCCTGGCCGAATCGCTCAAGGCCGGCCACGTGCGCTATTGCCCCGTGTGCGACGGCTTCGAGACGCAGGGCCGGCGCGTGGCGGTGCTCGGGCGCGAGCTGCACGGCCTGCGCGAGTCGGCGTTCGTCGCGAGCTTCGGCAACCGCGTGAGCTGGCTGTCGCTCGGCACGCAGGACCGGTGCGACGACAGCGAACGCCAGCGCCTGCGCGACGCCGGCGTCGAGATCATCGAGCACGAACCGAGCCACATCCATTGCCATCCCGAAGCGGGCATCGAGGTCGAGTTCGCGAACGGCACGCGCGAGAAGTTCGACGTGCTCTACCCGGCGCTCGGCATGCACCATGCATCGGGGCTCGCGACTACGCTCGGCGCGCAAGCCAACGACGTGGGCCAGCTCGAGGTTTCATCGCACTACGAGACAACGATACCGGGCCTGTACGCAGTCGGCGACGTCGCGTCCGGGCTGAACCAGATCAATGTCGCGGCGGGCCAGGCGGCCGTGGCCGCAACCGCGATTCACAATCGGCTGCTCTGATCACTGTTGTCACCCCGGCGCGGGCTGGGGTCGTTGGCGGTTGAATGCTGTCCATTCTGATTTGTCGCGCGCGCGCTCGCGCCAGGTGGCATCCGGCGAGGCCTCATGCGTCACGGCAGGACGCTGGCGCGTCCTGGTCCCATCGACCTCTTGGGCCGCCGCGGCTGCGCGGTCGAACTCACTACGAGTTGAGCAAAGCTCAACTCTCCGTTCAAACATTCGCCCGCGAGTCAG
>DATBPW010000334.1:0-6276 GCA_036561125.1 Ramlibacter sp.
ACGGGAAGCGTGGAGCTTCACTCCACCGTGTTCCCGTTCATCCTGCGCGGCGTGAGCCTGCTGGGCGTCGACTCGGGCTACATGGGCTCGCCCACGCGCGAGAAGGTGTGGGCGAGGCTCGCCGGCGACCTGAAACCGGCCGCCCTCGCGAGCTTGACGCGGACCGTGCCCTTCGCGGACATCGCGGCGGTCTTCGACGACTTCGTTGCCGGCCGGGCCAAGGGGCGCACCGTCGTTCGCATCGGGGGCTAAAGGCCGCCGGCCGGCTACTCGTTACCCGCGATGCCTGCACCGCGCGGGCGGGGTACCCTAGCCGCAGGAGGTCAACGCCTTGCATTTCGACATCGCCGACCTGCGGCTGTTCGTGCACATCGCCGAGGAAAACAATCTCACGCGCGGCGCGAGCCGTGCGGCCTTGTCGGCGGGGGCGGCGAGCGCGCGCCTGAAATCGCTCGAGTCGCAGCTCGAACGCCGCCTGTTCTATCGCGACAGCCGCGGCCTGACGCTGACGCCGGCCGGCGACAGCCTGCTGCGCCACGCGCGCATCATCCTGCGGCAGGTGGAGCACGTGCGCAGCGACTTGTCGGCGCAAGGCTCGGACGCCATCGGGCACTTTCGCATCTTCGCGAGCACCACGGCGGTCACCGAACTGCTGCCGAACGTGCTGGCGCAGTTCATGGCCGAGCGGCCGCAGGTCACCGTCGACATCCAGGAGCGCAACACGCGCGAAGTGGTGCGCGGCATCCTCGACAGCGCGGCCGACATCGGCGTGGTGGCCGGGCCGGTGTCGACCGCCGGCCTCGAGACGCGCTCGCTCAGCACCGACCGGATGGTGATCGTCGTGCCCGGCGCCCACGCGCTGTCGTGGCGCCAGACCATCGCGTTCGAGGAGTGCATCCAGTACCCGCACATCGGCCTGCGCGGCAGCACGCTCAACGATTTCCTCGTCGAGACCGTGAGCGAAATGAACAGGCGCCTCGACGTGCGCGTGCAGATGGGCAGCTTCGAATCCATGTGCCGCATGATCGAAGCGGGCGTGGGCATCGGCGTGCTGCCCGAAAGCGCGGCGCGCCGCCTCGCGCGCGGCACGTCGCTGAAGGTCATCGGCCTGCTCGACGCGTGGGCGGTGCGCGAGCGGCGCGTCGTCTACCGCGAACTCGACGCGCTGCCGGCCTGCGGGCGCGCCTTCATCGACGCCCTGGTCGCCTTTGCTACTGCGCCTTCGTCGACTGGATGATCTTGCGCATGTCGGCCAGGTCGCTGCGCATCAGCGTCACCGAATCGGCCTGGGACACGTAGCTCGCGGGCGACGCGAACGAATCCTTCAGGAACTTCTTGTACTTGTCCGACGCGACCGCGCGGGCGATCGCATCCGAGAGCAGCTGGATGCGCTGCGGGTCCGTGCCGGCCTTCACCACCACCGCACGGCGTTGCGGCAGCGTGATGTCGTAGCCGAGTTCCTTCGACGTGGGCGTATCGGGGAAGTCCGGCGCGCGCTCGGCCGTGAGCATCAGGACCGGCCGCATCTTCTTGCTCTCGACGAAACCCGCCACGTTGCCGGTCGGCGAATACAGCAGGTCGATGTGACCGCCGATCAGGGCCGCATAGCGCTCGCCCGGGCGCGGGTACGGCACCTGCGTGAACTTGATGCCCTTCGTCGCGAAGTAGTTGATCGTGATTTCGTCGGGACTGCCCGCGCCCGAGATGCCCACCGTCAGCGGCTGCTTGCGCGCCGCGTCCTCCACCGCCTTCCAGTTGGGAAACTTGTCGCCGGAGACATAGAGCGCGGACGGCAACTGGATGACGATGCCCAGCGGGGCGAGGTCCTCCGCTTTCCATCCGGGCGACTGGCTCGCGAGGGTCGCGAGGCTGTCCCAGGCGAGCAGCCCGATCTTGTAGCCGTCGGCGGGAGCGGCGATCATCTTCTGGATCCCGATCGCGCCCGTGGCGCCCGGCACGTTCAGGACGGGCACGGGAACCTTCAGCTCGCTTGCGAGCAACTCGGCGAGCACGCGCGCGGTCTGGTCGGAGCCGCCGCCCGGTCCCCAGGGCACGATGAACTCGACGGGATTCGACGGGAATTTCTCCTGCGCCGCCGCGTGCAGGCCGGCGCACGCGAGGACGAGGAGGAACGCCCGCAGCAACAGGCGCCGGAAATACGCTGTCATCTTCATCTCAGTCTCCTTCATGTTTGGCGTGGAAGCCTTTCGAGATACTCGCAGGCGATCGCCGCGGCGGCGTCGGGGTTCACCCCAGCCAGCAGGCCGATGCCGAACAGGATGTACTTGCGATCGAGATAGAGCGCGGGGTTGCGCGGCAACAGCGATTGCGGATCGCCGGCCGCCAACGCGCCTTCGAGGATGAAGCGCGGGTCCTCGCCGCGCGCGAGCACGCCGCCCACGCCGATGACGGCGGCCGTCTCGCCGAGGTCCTTGCCTTCCTGCACCGTGACGGAGCCGGTGGGCGTGTACACCTCGCGCAAGGAGCCGGCATGCCGGCTCATCGCCACCTGCACCGCCGCGCGGGCCAGGGCCTTGTCCAGGGCGCGCTCGGCCGTGTCGGCCGGCACATGCTCCGTGCGCTGCCCCACGCGGCCCACATAGTTGTCGACGGCTGCTTCGTCGAGCGACACGGACGAGCCCGGCGCATTGGCCAGCTGCGCGAGGTTCGCGCGCCCGTAGCGTTCCACGATGGTCTGTGCGTTGATGCGCATGCCGAGATCGCCTTCGACCGTGCGCTTGAGCCAGAGCTCGGGCAGGCCGCGCTGCACCACGCCGGGGATCGAGGGCGCGCCGCTGGCCGCGGAGTGCACGTCGGTGGTCGCGCCGCCCACGTCCACGACCACGGTGTCGCCGAAGCCCTTGCGCGAACCGCTGCCCTGCGCGAGCAGTCGCGCGGCTTCGAGCACCGCGGCCGGTGTGGGCACGATGTCCGCGGCAAGCTCGAGTTGCGTCGCGACGCGATCGATTCCCTTGGCGTGCGTGATCCCCGTGATGAACAACTCGCGAATCGTCGCGTGCACGGACTCGACATCGATGCGGCCGACCTCCGGCAGCAGGTTGCGTGCGATGCGCACCGGCTTGCCCGCGGCCGCGAGGAGATCCACGCACTCCTGCGTGACGCATTCGTTGCCCGCCACGATCACCGGCGTGGACATCTTCGAACGTGCCAGGATCCCCGCGTTGTGCAGGATGACCTCCTCGTCGCCGCCATTCGTCCCGCCCGCGAGCAGCACGATGTCGGGGGCCGTGGCCTCGATCTCGGCGAGCGTGCGCGCCGTGAGCTTGAACCCGTGCGCGCTGACGATCTTCGCGCCGGCCCCGAGCGCCGCGCGCCGCGCCGCTTCGAGGCTCAGCGCCGGGACGAGGCCGCTGACCGCCACGCGCAAGCCACCGGCCGCGCTGCTGCAGGCCAGTGCGCGGACGCGGCCCAGGTCGATGCCCGTGCGCCGCGAAAGATCTTCGAGCACGTGGCCGAGCCCGATCGTGACGTCGGTCGCGACCGTACTGGGCGACTGCGCCGTGGCGACGACGCCGGCCGAAGCGATGTCGAACAGCACCGCCTTGGTGTAGGTGCTGCCGAAGTCGACGGCGAGTAACGGTTCCATCGCGTGCGGTGTCAGGCGAGTTGCAGGTCCTTGCGCAGGTCGGCGATGGCGGTTTCGGTTTTCGTCTGGGGCGGGTACACGCGGTGGAAGCCGAAGCCGCGGAACAGCTTCTCGGTTTCTTCCCACTCCTCGGGATCGGTGACCAGGATCCCGCCGAGGTACAGCTTGACGTGGGCCAGCCCCGCTTCCGCGCACTTGGCGCCGAAGTCCTGGCAGTCGATGCGCGCCATGCCGTACAGCGACGACACCAGGATCGCGTCCGCCGCGCTTTCGCGCGCGGCCTGGATGAATTCCTCGGGCGGAACGACGGCGCCGAGGAAGACGACTTCGAAGCCGGCTTCTTCGAGCGCGATGCGCAGCACCGAGCTGCCGACGATGTGCGCGTCATGCCCGATCGTGCCGAGCACGACGACCGGCTTCGTGCGGGCGGCGCGGCGGGCCGGGGACGTTGCGAGTTCGCTTTGCATCATTGATCCTCAATAGCTGCGTTCGGAGACTTCCTCGGCCATGTTGCGCGACGCCCACGTGGCTTCGCGCACGATCCAGCGCACGTCGGCCGGGGTGCCTTCCTTCTTCTCGCGCTGGGCAATGGCCTCGCGGTGGTACTCGATCACCTCGGCGGGCAGCGGCACGAAGCCGGGGTCGAGGTAGCGCAACGCACCTTTCGCGTCGCGCACCACCTTGACCTTGCCCTTGAGGAAACGGTACGGCGAGAACATCGTGTCGATCACGCCGGCTTCGAACGCGCGGCACACGCCCCTTGCGGCATCGCCATCGCCCATCTCGAAGACCTTGTCGACGACGGCGCACACTTCGCGCTCGATCATTTCGCGCTCGATGCGCAGCTCGTCGCCTTCGGGCAGGCGCTGGTCGGCGACCAGGCGCACGACCTGGCCGCAGATTTCCATCGCCTCGCGGAAGCCTTCGCCGGTGGGCGTGGTGGACGCTTCGTCGGGCGACTTGATGTACATGCCGCAGCACCCGCCCAGCGCGGACACCGCCGCGTTCCACGCGAGCTGGCCCACCATCTGTCCGCGCTGCAGCGGCCAGTCGCCCAGGAAGAAGTAGGTCCACGAATAGACCTTGACGTCCTCGAGCCCCATGCGGTCGAGATAACGCCGCGCGAGCTTGCGCAATGCCTGGATCGCCGCGGCGTCCTGCACGAGGTTCATGCCGATGCCCAGGCTCAGGTCGATGTACTTCACGCCCTGCGCGGCGGAGAGCAGCACTTCGAGCAGCGACACCGTCACCTTGAAGCCGAGCGAGTCCCAGCCGGGCAGGTTCGCCGATGCGCGCCGCAGGATCGGCACGCCTTGCTCGGTGAAGTGCGCGGCGAGGCGGTCGATGTACTGCTGGTTGTGGATGTTGCGGTCGACCGGGTAATCGCGCGAGTGCTGGATCAGCTCCTCGACGCTCTTGATCGTGCCCCAGGTCCACCCGCCGGCCAGCGCGATTTCCCAGGGCAGGCGCGCGTCCTCGTCGTTGTTGTCGGTGCCCACCGCGGCGCGCGTGCACTCGTTGACTGCGCGCGCACCGGCCACGCCGTGCGCCGCGAGCGGATAGCCGTTGAGGTACGAGAAGCCGTCGCGCACGCTGCGATCGACGGCGTCCTGCGCCTTCGCGTACTGGCTCTTGCGCGTGTAGGTGTCGGTCAGCACGTACCAGCGGTCGGGCTTCAGGTCCTCCGAGCAGCGCATGTGCGCGGTGGTCTGGTCGACGAGCGCGTGACCGACCTGCGGCACGATCTGGATGCGGCCTTCCTTCTGCGCCTGCTCGTTGCGCAGCGACGCGAACTTCCACCACGGTTGCTGCTTGTGGTACTCGATGGCGGCGCGCATCGCCGCTTCGCCCTGCAGCTCCTTGCCGGTGGGCCACAGGTCGAGCACGCCCTTGCGCTGCGCCAGGAAGTAGTCCCAGTCCCACCGCTTCATGTCCAACGGAATGCCTGCGAGCATCTGCGTCCTTCACTTGATTGCGACCGGGCCGATTCTGGGTGGATCGCCCCGTGCGGGGAATCTGCTTTGCGCAAACCCTGCGTTCGGCCATTCGGCGGCGCCGAACGCAGGGTTTCGAAAAAATGCGATCCGCGCCGCGAGAGCCCGTGCGTAGAGTGCGGTCCGGACCAACGGACTTCGAAGTGACAAACGATTGGGGCCTCCTCCTGCCTGCCCAGAACGGCTGGGCCCTCGGCGTCATCGCCGCCGCCGCGTTCGCCGGCGCGTTCATCAAGGGAGTTACGACGCTGGGGCTGGCGCTGTTCGCGATCCCGCTGATTTCGCTGTTCCTCGACGTGCAGACGGCGATCCTGAGCCTGTTCGTCAGCAAGTTCTTGAGCGACATCGCGATGCTCGCGCATTCGAAAAAAGTGCTGCCATGGCGCCTCTCACGGCGCGTGGCCGGGTTCATCTTCGTCGGGCTGGTGTCCATTCCGCTGGCGACGCTGTTGTTAGCGAAGGCGAGGGGACCGTGGATGTACTTGTGCCTCGCCGCGAGCGTCCTTCTTTTCGTCGGCTTCCAGCTGAAGCCCTGCGGCCCCGCGGGAACGAGACGCGAGGGACGGCGCTGGAAGTGGGGCTTCGGCTTCGTCGCGGGCGCGAGCCAGGGATTGACAGGTGCCGCCGGGCCTTACGCCGCGATGTACTTGTATGGGCTGGGATTGACGACGGAGG
>DATBPW010000335.1:0-12608 GCA_036561125.1 Ramlibacter sp.
TTGCCAGCAGGGAAATCGCCACCGGCGGCAAGATCGAGCCCGATGCCCGCGCCGCTGCCGACGCGACGCCCTCCACGCCGACCGGCGGAAAGACTTTCTGATGCACATCCTCTTCGTGGCCGATCCGCTCGACCAGTTCAAGATCTACAAGGACACCACCTTCTCGATGATGCGCGAGGCGCAGCGCCGCGGCCATCGCATCAGCGCATGCGAGCCGAGCCAGCTGGCGTGGGAGTCGGGCTCGCCCGCCAGCGCATCCGTGCGCGACATCCGGCTCACCGGAGATGAGCATGTGTGGTTCAAGGAAGTTGCGGTGCGCGCCGTGCCGCTGCGCAGCTTCGACGCGGTCATCATGCGCAAGGACCCGCCGTTCGATTCCGAATACTTCTATGCCACGCACCTGCTCGAGCAGGCCGAGCGTGAAGGCGCGCGCGTGTTCAACAAGCCCGCGGCGCTGCGCGACCATCCGGAAAAGCTCGCGATCATGGAGTTCGCGCAGTTCTGCTCGCCCACGCTCGTCACGCGCGAGGAAGCGCAGGTCAAGCGCTTCCACGAGCGGCATGGCGAGATCATCCTCAAGCCGCTCGACGGCATGGGCGGGATGGGCATCTTCCGCGTCGGCCGCGACGGCCTGAACCTCGGCTCGATCATCGAGACGCTCAACCACCACGGCACGACGACGATCATGGTCCAGCGCTACGTGCCCGAGATCGCGCAAGGCGACAAGCGCGTTCTCGTCATCGGTGGCGAGGTCGTGCCGTTCTGCCTCGCGCGCATCCCGCAGGGCAGCGAGATCCGCGGCAACCTCGCCGCGGGCGGCAAGGGCGTCGCGCAGCCGGTGTCCGCGCGCGATCGCGAGATCGCCGAAGCGCTCGGTCCCGAGCTGGACCGGCGCGGCCTGCTGCTCGTCGGCCTCGACGTGATCGGCGATTACCTCACCGAGATCAACGTCACGAGCCCGACGTGCTTCCAGGAAATCACGCAGCAGACGGGCTTCGACGTGCCGAAGATGTTCGTCGACGCGCTCGAGCGCGCGCTCACGCGGTAGCGCAGGCCGCGGCGAACCAGTTCGCGATGAGGCCGGCGGCGCCGCGCAGCGCGCCGTCGATTTCCGCTTCGAGCGTTTCGCGCAGCGGCACGCGGCAGCACAACGCGCCGTGGGCGCTTCCGTCCGCGGCAATGACCGGCAACGCGTCGATGCGAAACGGCGTGCCCGCGGGCGCGCTGCTTTCAAGATAGCGCCGGCCGTACACCGTGTGCAGCGCATCGGCTTCGCGGTGCGGGCGCACGACGGGCTCGCCGCACCATTCGGAAACGAACGCCATGTCCACGCCGAAGGCGTTGTGCATGCGTTGCAGCAGCGCCGCCAGCGGCGCGAACGCCGGGATCTCGGCGCTGCCCGCCGTCGTCACCACCAGTTCGCTGGCGACGACGTCCATCGCCCCCGCATCGCGCTCCCACTCGCCCCAGTATTCGCGTCCCGACATTTGCTCCGCTCCCGTGGAAAGATTGAAGCGAAGTAGGCCTGCGGCGACGACAGCCGCGCACCGCATTCGGCCGCAGGCCGACGGTGAATATTTCGCAGGATTCAGCTCACCGCGGCGCCGTCGACGAAGACGCGCAGCTCGCCCGGCCGCATCGGCTGCCAGTCCTCGTCGACCGTCAGCGGCGCGGTGACGACCACCGCCACCTTGTCGGTGGGCGTCGTGTGGCGCGCGAAGTCGACGCTGAGATCCTCGTCCTTGAGTTGCGCATGCGCGAACGGATGCTTGCGTTCGACGCTGAACAGGTTCGTCGCGCAATGCGCCCACAACGCCTGCCCGTTCGAGAGCAGGAAGTTGAGCGGGCCGTGTTTCGCGATCGGCGCCGCCAGTTCGCGCAGCGTCAGCGTGAGCTCGCGCACGTCGGGCACGCCCGCGTGCGATTTCGCGAGCTCCTGCATCAGCCAGCAGAACGCACGCTCGCTGTCGGTCGCGCCGACGGGGCGGAAGGCCGCGTGCAGGCGTGGATGGAAGTTCTCGAGGTTGCCGTTGTGCGCGAACACCCAGTACCGCCCCCACAACTCGCGCACGAACGGATGGCAGTTCTCCAGCGCGACCGGGCCCTGCGTGGCTTTGCGGATGTGGGCGATGACGTTACGGCTCTTGATCGGGTAGCGGCGGATCAACTCGGCCACCGGCGACTCGCTGGCCGGCTGGTGGTCGACGAAGTGGCGCAGGCCGACGCCCTCGAAGAACGCAATGCCCCAGCCGTCGGCGTGATGGTCTGTGCGCCCGCCGCGCTGCGCGAACCCCGCGAAGCTGAACGTCACGTCCGTGGGCGTGTTGCAGTTCATCCCGAGCAACTGGCACATACGGTCATTTTCGCGCGAGCGCGCAGGCCGGGCACAAGCACGCTCGGTCCTTCGCCTCCAGCGGAACCCGGGCGAGCAGGTCGGCGCTGAATTCGACGCGCGTGCACCAGCAAGGCGGTTGCTGCTCGCCCGTTGCGCGTTCGAGCTCCATCGCACACCCGTTCGGCTGGCCGCACAGCGGACAGCAGTCAGGCATCGATGGAGTTTCCGCGCGCACGCGGCCCAGTTTATCGGGACGCGCTCGCAACGGGCTGCGGCTCAGGCAGCGAGTGCTTCGGTGCGTGGCTGGACCAGCGATTCGAGCGCGCGCTGCACGACATCGTGCGACGCGACGGGCCGCAGCAGGCGGTTCATGACCAGGCGTTGCAGGCTGCGCCGCGTCATCGAGTGCGGCCGCCCGCCGTGGCTGACGAACATGAACAGCGTGCCGTTGCTGCTGGCCCAGGTCAGCTGCGCGCGGCGCCAGCGCTGCTTGCTGAA
The DNA here is from genome assembly GCA_036561125.1 of Ramlibacter sp. GTDB lineage: Bacteria > Pseudomonadota > Gammaproteobacteria > Burkholderiales > Burkholderiaceae_C > Ramlibacter. The sequence goes on from DATBPW010000335.1 coordinate 2,834, forward strand.
CAGGTCCGCCCAGCCGCCGGGCTTGAGCTCGTCGATGATCGCGTCCGCCTGCGCGACGGTCGCCTGCACACCCGCGAGCGTGCGCGCCGGGATCACGGGCGAAGACGGGCGCTGCGCGACCGATGGCGCGAGCTGCGGTTCGGCCTCGAGCAGCGCGAAGTCGCTGGGCAACGTGTCCTCGAAGCCGCAGGCGCGCAGCTCGCCGTCGTCCATCCACAGATCTTCGCGCGGCTGCGGCTTGCGGGCCGGGGCGGGCTGCAGGTCCTCGTCCAGGGGCGCGGCCGCAAGTTCGGCATGCAGCGAGGCTTGCCGATGCTTCGCGCGCAGCTTGAGCACGGGCCGGTGCAGGCGCTCGAGCGCATTGAAGAAGTGCTGCGTTTCCGCGGGCGGATGCCCGAGCAGGTCGAGCCCCGCGCGCAGCGTGGGCAGCACGCGCGGGATGACCTGGAACGCGCGCGCCGGTTCGCGCAACGTCGTCTCGCGCTTGACGCTCCACAGCAGGTCGGCGATCACGCGGATGAAGCCGCCCGGGTCCATGTCCAGGCCGTTCGTGCGCAGGCGCGCGTGCGCGATGACGAGCGCCCACGGGCCGAACAGGAAATCCTGCACCACGGCCGGCGCGCCCTCGAGGTCGGTGCGCTGGCCCAGTTCCCAGGCGACGCGGTTGGCCTCGGTCTGCCGCTCCTCCGCGAACTGCACCGCCTCCATCACCTCGCGGCGATGCTGCTCGTCCTGCGCATCCTGCTGCGCCCAGGCCTGCGTGAACTGCGCATGCACCTGCTCGAACGGTGCGGCGTCTTCCAACGCGTCGAGCGCGTTGAGCGAATTGAAGCTGCGCGTGATGCCGTCGAAGAACTCGCGGAACTCGGTGGCGAACTCGTCGTTGTACTTGAAGCTGCGCTGCGCCACCGCTTCGAGCAGCTTGCGCGCGGCGTTCTCCTGGGCAGCGAAGAAGCGCGGCGAATGCAGCGCGAGCCGCGCGAGCGACGGCTCGAGCGCGACCAGCGACTCGCGCACCGGCGCGAGCAGGCGCGGATCCTGCGCCACCTGGTCGAGCAGCTGGTGCACCAGGTCGAGGCCGACCACCTGCCCGACTTCGCGGGCCTGCTTGCGCAGGCGCGTGCGCACGAGCGAGCGCTGCCGGGGCGCGGCGAACTGGCCCCACGCTTCGCGGCTGAGCGGGCTGTCGGTGCCGACTTCGCGCACCGGGCGATCGACAGCGGCGATGTGTTCGTATGCTTTCGCGATGCCCGGATCGGGCGGTGCTTCGTCCCACCGTGCCTCGAGCTCGGCCAGTTCCCTGTCGACCTGCTGGTAGTAAGCGGGCGCTAGGGGCGCTTGCGCGGGCGCTGCACCCGCCAGGAAATCGCGCAGCACCTGCGGGCCGATGCGCTGGCTCGCGAGCTCGACCCAGCCCGAGGTCACCGAGCGTCCGGCGCGCGGGTCGGGCGCGGCATCGCGCAGCGGCACGACGCCGGGTGCCGGGTGGGGCTGGTTTTGCAGCGGCGCAGGCGCTGTTGGGCGACGTTGCCCCCCCGCCATCGGTGCGGGCCCGCTGATGCGATAGCCGGCCGGGCGCACGCCGGCACGCGACAGCATCTGCGTGCACGTCTCGTACAGCGCTTCCAGTTCGGTGGCGAGCGGCCGGGCCATGTGCCGCATCCACAGCGCGGGGCGGCCGGGCTCGGGGTTCGACTCGTTCATCACACTGCGGATCGTCCGCGCGATGACCGCGGGGCGCAGCGGGTTGACCTCGGGCTGGATCGATTCGAGGCCGAGCGCGGCGCTCATGTACTTGTCGAATTCGGCGAGCGCCTTTTCCACCGCGCCGTCGATGTCCATGGCAAGGCGGGACGAGTCGATGGATTCCGCCACCTGCCCGTCGTCCACGAGTGAGAGCGTCAGCGACGAAGGGTTCACACGCAGCACCGGCGCCTCGCGTTGCGCGTTGCCGGCGATCGCTTTCTTCAGCGCGCCGCCGGCGGCGGCGCACCAGGGCGTGCGTGCCTGCGCGAGCTGCGCGGCGGCGAGCGCGAGGTCGCGCGCGTCACTGCCGCTGCCGCCGTCCGCCTCATGCTGCAGCGTGGCGCGGGCCGAGTCCAGGGTGTGTCCCAGCCAGCGCGGCGCGCGGGCGATCGCTTCGTCGATGCAGCTGCGGACGGATTCGGGGAACGCGGACATTTCCACTCCCGGGGAGTACCGCGAAAGTGTAGGAACATCCGCGCCCGTGCCTCAGCAATTGCGGCCGCATTCGGCCGATTGATTCACAAGCTCACACTATCTTACGGGCGTGTAACGATCACGCCGTGCCGGCCTTCACCTTCAGACGCCATGCGTGCAGCAGCGGCTCCGTGTAGCCGGAGGGCTGCTCGCGGCCCTTGAACACGAGGTCGCAGGCGGCCTTGAAGGCGGCCGACGTCTCGAAGTGCCCGGCCATCGGCCGGTAGTTCGGGTCGCCGGCATTCTGCTGGTCCACCACGGCGGCCATGCGCTTGAACGTTTCCTCGACCTGGGCGCGCGTGACGACGCCGTGCAGCAGCCAGTTGGCGATGTGTTGCGACGAAATGCGCAGCGTCGCGCGGTCTTCCATCAGCCCGACGTTGTGGATGTCCGGCACCTTCGAGCAGCCGATGCCCTGGTCGACCCAGCGCACCACGTAGCCCAGGATGCCCTGCACGTTGTTGTCCAGTTCCTGCTGGCGCTCTTCGGCGCTCCACTTGGCCTCGGCGACGATCGGCACGGTGAGCAAGCCGGTGAGCAAGCTTTCGCGCTCGGCCGTGGCGTCGACTTTCTCGAGTTCCTTCTGCACTTCGGCGACGTTGACCTGGTGGTAGTGCAATGCGTGCAATGTGGCCGCTGTGGGCGACGGCACCCACGCCGTGTTCGCGCCGGCCTTCGGGTGCGCGGCCTTCTGTTCCACCATCGCCTTCATCAGGTCGGGCATGGCCCACATGCCCTTGCCGATCTGCGCGCGGCCGCGCAGGCCGCAGGCCAGCCCGACGAGCACGTTGCTGCGCTCGTACGCCTGGATCCACGCGCTGGTTTTCATGTCGCCCTTGCGGTACACCGGGCCGCCGTACATCGCCGTGTGGATCTCGTCGCCGGTGCGATCGAGGAAGCCGGTGTTGATGAACGCCACCCGCGCTTCGGCTTCGGCGATGCAGGCCTTCAGGTTGAGGCTGGTGCGCCGCTCCTCGTCCATGATGCCCAGCTTCACCGTGTTCGGCGGGAGCCCGAGCAACTGCTCCACGCGCAGGAACAGCTCGCTCGCGAACGCGACTTCGGCCGGGCCATGCATCTTCGGCTTGACGATGTAGACGCTGCCCGTGCGCGAGTTGCGGATGTGGTTCGCGCCGCGGCCGTTCAGGTCATGCAACGCGATCGTGGTCGTGATCACGGCATCCATGATCCCTTCGGGAATCTCCTTGCCGCCGCCCCACAGGATCGCGGGGTTCGTCATGAGGTGGCCGACGTTGCGCACGAACAGCAGCGAGCGGCCATGCAGCACGACCTCGCCGCCCATCGGTCCTTTATAGACGCGATCCGGGTTCAGGCCGCGCGTGAACGTCTTGCCGCCCTTCGCGACCTGCTCGGTCAGCGTGCCCTGCAGGATGCCGAGCCAGTTCGCGTAGCCGAGCACCTTGTCGTCGGTGTCGACGGCCGCGATCGAATCCTCGAGGTCGAGGATGGTCGACAGCGCCGCTTCGACGATGACGTCGCACACGCCGGCCGCATCCGATCGGCCGATCGGCGTGTTGCGGTCGATGCGGATGTCGACGTGGATGCCGTTGTGCTGCAGCAGGATCGACGACGGCGCGCCGGCATCGCCCTGGTAGCCGACGAACTGGAAGGGCGAGCGCAAGCCGGTCGTCGCGCCGTTCGATAGCGACACCGACAGGTTGCCGCCCTCGGCACGGTAGCCGGTGGCGATGGCGTGCGAGCCGTGCGCGAGCGGAGCGACCTCGTCGAGGAAATCGCGCGCATACGCGATCACCTTCGCGCCGCGCACCGGGTTGTAGGCGCCGGCCTTTTCCGCGCCGCCGGCTTCGGGGATCACGTCGGTGCCGTACAACGCGTCGTAGAGCGAGCCCCAGCGCGCGTTCGCGGCGTTGAGCGCATAGCGCGCGTTGAGGATCGGCACGACGAGCTGCGGCCCGGCTTGCAGCGCGAGCTCCGCGTCGACGTTGCTCGTCGTCGACTTCACCTCGGCGGGCTCCGGGACGAGGTAGCCGATCTGTTCGAGGAAGCCGCGGTACGCGGCCATGTCGCGGATCGGGCCGGGGTTGGCCTTGTGCCAGACGTCCAGTTCTTTTTGCAGGCGATCGCGCTCGGCGAGCAGCGCGAGGTTGCGCGGCGCGAGGTCGCGCACGATCGCGTCGAAACCCTTCCAGAATCGCATGCTGTCGACACCGGAGCCGGGCAGCACGCGATCCTCGATGAAGCGGAACAGCCCGGTCGCGACTTCGAGTCCGTGCAGGCGGGTGCGGGCGATGGTCATGCTGGTTTACTCCTGGAAGAAACCGAGGACGTCACGCAGGCTGGAGCCCACGCGGGCAGGCTGCGTGCCCAGTTCCTCGAAAGGCAATTGATAGCGGTTGACCCACAGCGTGCGGTAGCCGTACCACGTGGCCGCGAGCGCGTCCCACGCGTTGCAACTGACGAAAGCGATCTGCTGCACCGGCAGGCCGGTGGCTTTCGGCCCAAGGGCGTAGGCGGCCGGATGGGTCTTGTACTTGCGCACACTGTCGATGCTCAGCACGTGGTCGAGCAGGTCCTCGAGACCCGCGCTGCGCACCGCGACGCCCAGCATGCCGGGGTCGCCGTTGGAGAGGATGCCGGTCGCGACGCCGCGTTCCTTCAGCGCTGAGAGGACCTCGCGGTTTTCGGGGAAAGCGGAGAGGTGCCGGTACTGGTTCATCAGCTGCTCTTCGCTCGCGGGCGACAGCTCCAGGCCGAGGCGCTTGCATGCGTAGCGCAGCCCGGCTCGCGTGAGATCCCAGAACGGCCGGTAATGCGCGCCGTCGTCGCTGGTGGTCACCAGGCGCGAGTACTCGATCTGCTTGTCGCGCCAGATCACCGACAGCTGCTCGCCATGGCCGGGGAACAGCTGCTCCGCGAGCAAGCCGACGCTGTAGACGTCGAACAAGGTGCCGTAGGCGTCGAACAGGACTGCGCGTGGTTTTTCCATCCCGGCACTTTATTTGATACCTGCGCGGCGATTCATGCGCTCAGGAGCGAATCATTCGTGCGTCGCACATACATAATCACCGCAAATGGACAAGCTCAAGCAGCTCGAATCCTTCGTGTCCGTTGCGACGCGGGGCAGCCTCACGGCCGCCGCGCGCGCCGAAGGGGTGGCGCCGGCGATCATGGGCCGGCGCATCGACGCGCTCGAGGAGCGCCTCGGGGTGAAGCTGTTCGTGCGCACCACGCGCCGCATTTCATTGACGCACGAAGGCTCGGCGTTCCTCGAGGACAGCCAGCGGCTGCTGACGGACCTGGCGAATGCCGAGGCGAGCGTGAGCGCCGGCGGCGTCAAGGCAAGCGGGCACCTGCGCATCACTGCACCAGCCGGTTTCGGGCGGCGCCACGTCGGGCCGCTCGTGCCGAAATTTCGCGAACTGCATCGCGACGTGACCCTCTCGCTGAACCTGGGTGACCGCGTGATCGACCTCGCCGCCGAAGGCTACGACTGTGCGGTGCGCGTGGGCGACCTCGCCGATTCGTCGATGGTGTCGGTGCGCCTGGCCGACAACCGGCGGCTGTGTGTCGCGACGCCCGATTACCTGAAGCGCCATGGCACGCCGCAGCACCCGAACGAGCTGGCGCGCTTCGATTGCCTCACGCTTTCCTCGGATGCTTCGCAGACCCGCGGCTGGGCGTTCCGGCTCGATGGCGAAGTGACGCACCTGAAACCGGCCGGGCCGCTGGACTGCTCCGACGGCCAGGTGCTGCACGACTGGTGCCTCGCGGGCCACGGCATCGCGTGGCGCAGCACGTGGGAAGTCGACAGCGAGATCGCTTCGGGTCGCCTGGTCGAAGTGCTCGCTGATTTCGCGGCGCCGCCCAACGGCATCTATGCGGTGTTCCCCCAGCGCAAGCACCTGCCGCTGCGCGTGCGGCTGTGGATCGACTTTCTCAAGCATCATTACAGCCGGCCCGATTTCTGGAAAAGCCCATGACGCTCGAAGCCATCCTCGCGTTCCTGCACTTCTCGGCCATCCTGGCCCTGGTGGTGTTCATCTCCAGTGAAGCGGCGCTGTGCCGCAGCGAATGGCTCAACGCGAAAGTGGTCGAGCGGCTGCCCGTCGTCGATCGCATTTATGGCATCGCGGCAGGGGCCGTGCTGCTGACGGGCATCGCGCGCACCTGGTGGGGCATCAAGGGCACGGGCTGGTACTGGCACCAGCCGCTGCTGCACCTGAAGCTTGCGCTGTTCGTCGCCGTCGCGCTGATGTCGATCAAGCCGACGTTGATGTTCATCCGCTGGCGTCGCGAGTTGCGTGCGAGCGGCGCGCTGCCGCCCGAAGGCGACGTGCGCACCGCGCGCAAGTGGGTGATGATCCAGGCCCACGTCATCGCGGTGATCCCGCTCGCCGCCGTGTTCCTCGCGCGCGGCGGGTAGGAGCCCAGGCTGCGCCGACGGTCCCCGTAAAATTCAACAAATGCTCCAGGTGAAACAGGATTTGCTCGGCGCCCTGGCCGCCGGGCTGGAGAAGCTCTTGCCCGGCGCCGGCGAGAAGGCGGCGTTCGAGTCGCCGAAGGCCGCTGCGCATGGCGACTACGCTTGCACGGCCGCCATGCAGCTGGCCAAGCCGCTCAAGCAGAACCCGCGGCAGGTGGCGGAATCGCTCAAGGCCGCGTTGCTGCGGGCGCCCGAGTTCCAGCGCTGGGTCGAGGCAATCGACATTGCGGGACCGGGCTTCATCAACATCAAGCTCAAGCCTCAGGCGAAGCAGCAAGTCGTGCGCGAGGTGCTCGCCGCGGGCGATGCGTTCGGGACGAAGCCGCCACACGGGCAGCACATGATGGTCGAATTCGTCTCGGCCAATCCGACCGGTCCGCTTCATGTCGGCCACGCGCGGCAGGCGGCGCTCGGCGATGCGATCTGCAACCTCTACGCGACGCAGGGCTGGGACGTCTGGCGCGAGTTCTATTACAACGACGCGGGCGTGCAGATCGCGACGCTCGCGACCTCCGTGCAGCTGCGCGCGAAAGGACTCAAGCCGGGCGACGCCGAGTGGCCCGAGGCCGCGTACAACGGCGACTACATCCAGGACATCGCCGCTGCGTTCCTTGCGCGGGAGACGGTGAAGTCGGACGACCGCGAATTCACCGCCAGCGGCGACATCGACGACATCGAGGGCATCCGCATGTTCTCGGTCGCGTACCTGCGCCACGAGCAGGACCTCGACCTGCAGGCGTTCGACGTGCGCTTCGACAACTACTTCCTCGAGTCGAGCCTGTACACGACGGGCAAGGTCGACGAGACGGTCCAGCGCATCGCCGCCGGCGGGCACACGTACGAGCAGGACGGCGCGCTGTGGCTGCGCTCCACCGACTACGGCGACGACAAGGACCGCGTGATGCGCAAGTCCGACGGCACGTACACGTACTTCGTGCCGGACGTCGCCTATCACGTGACCAAGTGGGAGCGCGGCTTCACGAAGGTCCTGAACATCCAGGGCACCGACCACTACGGCACGATCGCGCGCGTGCGCGGCGGGCTGCAGGCGACGAACCTCGGCATCCCCAAGGGCTACCCCGACTACCTGTTGCACACGATGGTGCGCGTGATGCGCGGCGGCGAGGAAGTGAAGATCAGCAAACGCGCCGGCAGCTACGTGACGCTGCGCGACCTGATCGAGTGGACCAGCAAGGACGCGGTGCGCTTCTTCCTGCTGTCTCGCAAGGCGGACACGGAGTACACCTTCGACGTCGACCTGGCCGTGGCGCGCAACAACGACAACCCGGTGTACTACGTGCAGTATGCGCACGCGCGCATCTGCTCGGTGCTGGCCGCGTGGGGCGGCGACACGGCGGTGCTGCGCGACGCCGACCTGTCGGCGCTGGACGGCCCCCAGGCGTTGACGTTGATGCTGCTGCTTGCGAAGTACCCGGAAGTGCTGGCTGCATCGGCGCTGGACTTCGCGCCGCACGACATCACCTTCTACCTGCGCGAGCTCGCCGCGGCGTACCACAGTTACTACGACAGCGAACGGATCCTGGTGGACGACGAAATCGTGAAGAAAGCCCGGCTCGCCCTCGTCGCCGCGTGCGCACAGGTGTTGCACAATGGCCTGGCTGTGCTGGGCGTGAGCGCCCCGCGCAAGATGTGAGAGAACACGAGTGAAGCAAGCACAACGCGGCAACATCATCGTCGGCATCATCATCGGCGTGGTGCTGGGCCTCGCCGCGGCGCTCGCCGTCGCCGTCTATGTCACCAAGGTGCCGGTGCCGTTCCTGAACAAGGGCCAGAGCCGCACGCCGGAGCAGGACGCCGCCGAATCGCGCAAGAACCGCGACTGGGACCCGAACGCGCCGCTGTACGGGCACAACCCGGCGCGGCCGGCGGCGTCGGCGCCGCAAGTGATCACGCCGGACAACACGCCCGCCGCGCCGCCGGTCGCGACCATTCCCGCTCCGCCCGCACTCTCGCCGGACAAGGCGCCGCCCGCGGTCACGGGCCGGGTGCCTTCGAAGAACGACCCGCTCGGCGATTTCGCCTCGGCCAAGGCCGCCGCGGCCAACACCGACCCGTTCCTGTATTTCGTGCAGGCCGGTGCGTTCCGCACGCCGGAAGACGCCGAGGCGCAGCGTGCCAAGCTCTCGCTCATGGGCGTCGACGCCAAGGTGACCGAGCGCGAACAGTCGGGGCGGCAGGTGTACCGTGTGCGGGTCGGCCCCTTCGACAAGAAGGACGACGCCGACCACCAGAAAGAGAAGCTCGAAACCAGCGGCGTCGAAAGCGCGCTCGTGCGCGTCCAGCGCTGACGCATTGCATGAAGGACGGACGGATGAAGCGACGTGAATTTACGCTTGGCACCGCGGCCCTCGGGTTGGGCCTGCCGATGCTCGCGCGCGCCCAGGCGCGCATGCCGGAGGAAGGGCACGACTACCGCGTGCTCGACAAGCGCGTCGCGGTCGAGGCGCCGGCGGGCAAGGTCGAAGTGGTGGACTTCTTCTGGTACAGCTGCCCGCACTGCAACGCGTTCGAGCCGGCGCTGGACGACTGGGCGGCCAAGCTGCCCGCGGACGTGGTCCTGCGCCGCATGCCGGTCGCGTTCCGCGACGACATGGTGCCGCAGCAGCGCCTGTACTACACGCTCGAAGCGCTGGGACGCGTGGGCGACCTGCACACCAAGGTGTTCGATGCGATCCACAAGCAGCACGCCGAGCTCACGCTGGTCGGGCCGATGGCGCAATGGGCTGCGAAGCAGGGCATCGACCCGCAGAAGTTCACCGACATGTACAACTCCTTCGCTGTCTCGGCCAAGTCACGCCGTGCCGTGGAGATCCAGGATGCCTACAAGGTCGAAGGCGTTCCGGCCTTCGGGATCGCGGGCCGCTGGTACACGGACCCGACGCTGACCGCGGGCAACGACGGCTTCCTGCACGTGGCCGACTTCCTGATTGCGAAGGCGCGCAGCACCCGCTAGGGCCGCGCGAGGAACTTCGCCGGCACGATAAAAACCCGCCTCGTGCGAGGTTGAAGATGCTGCGCTCGCTACAATGTGCAGCAAGATTCGTGCCCTTATGAAAATACGCCTTGCTT
>DATBPW010000336.1:0-17312 GCA_036561125.1 Ramlibacter sp.
GATTACGTGCACGCCGCGAACTCCGGCGGCATCGAGCGCGTGCTCGTGTGATGCGGCAAGCGGGTTGCGCCCTTTGCGACGCGCCCGGCGGGCACGTCGTGTTCGCGGGCGACAAGTTCCGCCTGGTGCGCGCCGATGAAAGAGGCTACCCGGCGTTCTACCGCGTTGTCTGGAACGACCACGTGCGCGAGTTCTCCGAGCTCGCAGCGGGCGATCGCGTGGCCTGCACGGACGCCGTCGTCGCCGTCGAGTGCGCATTGCTCGAACACCTGAAGCCCGCGAAAGTGAACCTCGCGGCGCTCGGCAACGTCGTGCCGCACCTGCACTGGCACGTGATCGCGCGCTTCGACGGCGATCCCGCCTGGCCCGCGCCGGTGTGGGCGCCCGCGCAACGCGACGCCGATCCCGCGTCTATCGCCCGGATCGAGGCCTTGCGCACGGATCTCGAAATCGCACTTCGAAACACCTTGGCCGGCACCCCAAAAGACCCGCGTCCGTGACAATCCGCACGACAAAACGACTGTTGTAAGGGCTGGGCGGGTAGTGGTGGCCGCCACAACCGTGTATAAACCCGCAGCAAGGGTATTCGGAGGAAACAGGAGTGTCCGGAGGTCCAGCCATGTCCCCGCAGAATCGCGCGTCCACTGTTCTCCGCTGCCTCGTGGCGGCCGGGATGTTGCTGGCCGCCTGCGCTGCCGGCGCTCAACCCGCGGGTGAAGTGGAGTTCTCGCGTGGCGTCGGTTTCGCGCAAACCCCGGGCCAGGCGCCCCGAACGCTAGGCCGCGGCCTCGCGTTGAAGGAAGGTGACCGGCTCACCACCTCCGACGGCGGCTCCGCCATCATCAAGCTGGAGGACGGCACGCGCATGACCGTGCGTCCCAACACGGAAATGGTGCTCACGCAGTACCACTTCAAGGAAAACGCGCCCGACAACAGCATGCTGATGCAGCTGGTGCGCGGCGGCTTCCGCGCGATCACCGGCCTGATCAACAAGACGTCCCCGAACGCCGCGCGCATCCAGACCAGCACCGCGACCATCGGCATCCGGGGCACCGACTTCGATGCGCGCATCTGCCAGGGCGACTGCGCGCGCGAATCGCAGCAGATCAACGCGCAGGCGCGGCCGAACGCGGTGCTCGCCAGTGCGAAGCTCGCAATGGTCAACGGCGAAGTGTTCGCGGTGGACACCGGCGGCAAGCGCCGGCGCCTCACCGAAGGCGGCAGCGTCTACCCGGGCGACGTGGTCGAAACATTGCCGGGCGCGCGCGCTGTCCTCGCGTTCCGCGACGACTCGCGCATCACGGTCGGGTCGAACAGCCGTTTCCGCGTCGACAACTTCGTCTACGACGACAAGAACGCGGGCGAAGGCCGCTTCCTCGCGAGCATCCTGCGTGGCTCGGTGCGTGCGCTCACCGGCCTGATCGCCAAGGCGAACAACAAGAACGTCGGCTTCTCCACGGCAACTGCGACCATCGGCATCCGCGGGACCGGCTTCGACGCCGCGTGCGCCGACGACACCTGCTCGAACGTGACACTTTGGGCCTGGCTCGGGTCGATCGCGGTGACGAACCAGGGCGATACGGCACTGAGCCTGCTCAACGCGGGGCAGGGCCTGTTCATCTCGCCCCAGGGCATCCAGCCGGTGTTCAACGCGCCTGCGATGGACGGCCCGCGCCCCGACGGCGTGAACGTCGACCCCAAGCTGTTCTCCACGCAGCAGGTGTCCGACGCGCAGGACGGCCTGTTCGTGTACGTGCGTGACGGACACATCGAGATCGCGACGGCCAACCAGATCCTCGAGCTGGGCAAGGGCGAAGCCGGGTTCGCCGACCCCAACGGCGACACCGCGCGCCCGACACTGGTGCCGAAGTTCATCGACTTCGACAAGATGCCGCTGCCGTCGTCGACGAATCCGCTGCTGGTCAACGTGCTCACCGACTCCGGGATCAAGCAGCAGAACCAGTGCAAGTGACGGTGACAAGACCCTGACCGGATGACACAATCGCCGCTCATCCGGGATCAACAAGAAGAGGGGCGACCAGAAATGCATACAGGGTGTTGTGCGTCGCGCAGCCGCAGCGCGCGCGGGCGTATCGGGAAATTCGCCCTGACGGCCCTCGCGGCCGCTTCCACCGCATTCGCGCAGGCGCAGGCTCCGGCTCCCGCCGCCGCACCCGTGGCGAACCCGCCGATGCCGGCGTCCGTGCCGCCGCCGGTCTTCGCGATCAAGGGCTACAAGGTCACGGGCGATAACCCGCTGGGCGATGCCGAAACGCAAAGCATCCTCGCGCCTTACGTGCGCAACGACGCGACGATCGAGACGCTGCAGGCGGCCGCCACCGCGCTGGAAAAAGCGCTGCGCGACCGCGGATACGGCTTGCACCGTGTCGCGCTGCCGCCGCAGGAAGTCGGCCAGGCGGTGCAGCTCAATATCGTCAAGTTCACGATCGGGCGGGTGCAGATCGACGGCCGCAAGATCTACAGCGAGGCGAACGTGCGCCACACCCTGCCCGAGCTGCGGGAAGGCGGCACGCCCAACTTCAGCCGCCTCGCCGTCCAGACGGCCATCGCGAACGAGAACCCGAACAAGCAGGTGCAGGTGGGCCTGAAGGAATCGGACGAGCTCGACAAGATCGATGCGACGATCGCCGTGAAGGAGCAAAAGCCCTGGAACATCGGCGTGGGCCTCTCCAATGCCGGCACGGCGAACACCGGCCGCGACCGCTTCACCGTCACCGCGTCGCACAGCAACCTGTGGGACCTGGACCACCAGTTCACCGGTGCGTACACCACTTCCCTGCAGCGGCCCGGCGACGTCAAGCAGCTCGGGCTGTCGTACAAGGTGCCGCTGTATGGGCTGGGCAGCGTCGTCGCGGTCAATGCCACGAAGTCGGACGTGGTGGGCAATTTCGGCACGTTCAACAGCACCGGCGCGGGCCACACGATCGGCGCGAGCTACATCTGGTACCTTGCGCCGCAGGGCGGCCGCCGCAGCTACGTGAGCTTCGGCATCGACGACAAGCTGTTCAAGGGCACGGAGATCAATGGCGTGGTGATCGGCAACGATCGCCGCAGCGTCCCGGTATCGGTCGGCTACACGGCGCGCACAGAAACCGACAAGTACGTGTTCGGCTACGACGCGACGCTGTCGATGAACACCGGGCTCGGCTCGAACGACAACCTGGCCTCGTATGCCGGCGACCCCGCGCAGGGCATCACCGGCGAGGACTCGCGCATCACGACGGTCCATTTCAAGGTGCTGCGCGGCGACGTCAGCTACCTCGCGCCGCTTGCCAAGGACTGGCTCGTCAACGCGCGCGGCAGCTGGCAGTACAGCCCCGACGTGCTGATCTCGGGCGAGCAGTTCGGCCTGGGCGGCCTGGGCAGCGTTCGCGGCACCGACATCGACCGCCCGATCACCGGCGACAGCGGCGTGTCGGCGACGTTCGAATTGACCACGCCCGAGTACGTGATGCCGGGCCTGCGTTTCGCCGGCTTCGTCGATGGCGGCATCCTGTGGAACGAGAAGCCCAACGGCACGAACCGGCCTTCCAGCGACCACCTGGCGAGCACGGGTGTTGGGCTGCGCTATGCGAAGGATGCGTTCGCGCTCTCGGCGGACTATGCGTACGTCCTGGTGGGCAGCCGCGTCGACCCGGCGTTCAACTCTGCGGCCCCGAAGAAGGGCGGCCACCGCTTCTACGTCAGCGCGCTCGTGCGCTTCTGATCCGGCACAACACCGCGGCATGGGTCCTAGAATGGACCCATGGCCGGCCTTTCCACCGATACCCCCGTGCCCGTCGAGATGACGGTGCATGGCCGTTCGCGCGTGCTCGACGTCGAGTTCAGCGACGGCAAGCGCTTTCGCATTCCCTTCGAGTTGATGCGCGTGTATTCGCCTTCCGCCGAAGTGCAGGGCCACGGGCCGGGCCAGGAGGTGCTGCAGACCGGCAAGCGCGACGTGGAACTCTCGCAGCTCGCGCCCGTGGGCAATTACGGCGTGCAGCCTTCGTTCTCCGACGGCCACGACACGGGCATCTACTCCTGGGACTACCTGTACTTCCTCGGCTCGCAGCAGGAGCAGCTGTGGGCCGACTACGAACGGCGCCTGGCCGACGCGGGCGTCGATCGCGACGCGCCGATGCCCGGCAAGGCGGGGCATGCCTGCGGGCACTGACGCGATGGCCAAGACGCATTTCGGCTTCGAGTCGGTCGACGAGCGCGAGAAGGCGCGCCGCGTGCGCGGCGTGTTCGATTCGGTCGCACCGCGTTACGACGTGATGAACGACCTCATGTCGATGGGCCTGCACCGCGCGTGGAAGGCCTACACGCTGATGGTGGCCAACGTCGGCCCCGGCGCGCAGGTGCTCGACATCGCCGGCGGCACGGGTGACCTCGCTCAGGCGTTCGCGAAGAAGGCCGGCCCAAGCGGCCGCGTCGTGCACACCGACATCAACGAGGCGATGCTGCGCACCGGCCGCGACCGCCTGGTCGACGCCGGCGTCGTGCTGCCCACGCTGGTGTGCGACGCCGAGAAGCTGCCGTTCGCCAGCGACAGCTTCGACCTCGTGTCGGTGGGCTTCGGCCTGCGCAACATGACGCACAAGGAAGCCGCGCTCACCGAGATGAACCGCGTGCTCAAGCCGCGCGGCAAGCTCGTCGTGCTGGAGTTCTCGAAGGTCGCGCAGCCTCTTGCCAAAGCCTACGACTGGTATTCCTTCAACGTGTTGCCGCTGCTGGGACGCTGGGTCGCGCGCGACGAGGCGAGCTACCGCTACCTGGCCGAATCGATCCGCATGCACCCGGGCCAGGAGGAACTGAAAGCCCTGATGCGCAAATGCGGTTTCGGCCACGTGGACTATCACAACCTCACGGGCGGCATGGTCGCCCTGCATGTTGGAATCAAATGCTGATGCGCATCGCGGCCTGCTTCCTCTCCCTCGTGCTCGCGTTCGCCTGCGTCGACGCGGACGCGGCCAAGCGCCTGGGCGGCGGGCAGTCGGTCGGGCGGCAGTCCTCGAACGTCACGCAGCGCGAAGCGCAGCGCAACGCGGCGCCGGCGAACCCCGCTCAGCCGGCGCCGGGGCAGGGGCCGCGCTGGGGCTCGATGCTCGGCGGCGTGGCCGCGGGCCTCGGCCTCGCATGGCTCGCGCATTCGCTCGGCTTCGGCGAAGCGTTCGGCCAGTTCCTCGTCGTGCTGCTCTTTGTGGTCCTCGCGATGAGCGTGATCGGCTGGGCCGTGCGATCGCGCCGCATGCAGGCGTCGCAGCCGTATACGTACGCGGGCCCCGCGCCCGCCGAGATCGCGCAGCCGCCGCGGCAGTACAACCCCGAGAAGATCGGCAACGACGCGTCCGCGCGCCCCTGGGAGCGCAGCAGCATGGCGTTCGACGCGGCGAAATACGCGCCGCAGGCGGCCGGCACGCGGATCGGCTCGGCGCTTGGCCCGCAGCAGAACTGGGGCGTCCCGCCGGGCTTCGACACCGCGGGCTTCACCGAAGCGGCCAAGCGCAATTTCGTGACGTTGCAGGACGCGTGGGATCGCGCCGACATGGCACTGCTGCGCTCGATGATGACCGACGAAATGCTGCGCGAGATCCGCGCACAGCTGGCCGAGCGCGAGCGCCAGGGCGGCGAACAGCCGAACCACACCGAGGTGGTGATGCTCGACGCGCAGTTGCTCGGCATCGAGGACCTCGGCGGCGACTACATGGCGAGCGTGGAGTTCTCGGGAATGATCCGCGAGGAGCCCTCGGCCGGCCCGAGCCCGTTCCGCGAGGTGTGGAACATGACCAAGCCGAAGAACGGCTCGAGCGGCTGGCTGGTCGCCGGCGTGCAAGCGCTCCAATAACACGCCTCGCTTTCGGCGAGAATCGGCAGGCTATGGCCGGACCTTCGCCTTTCCCCTTCCTCGACGACCTGTTCGATGGCGCCGTGCGCAACCTGCAGCCGCCGCCGTGGCTCGTGGAGGAGATGCAGCGCCGCGTCGTGCTCGTGCTCAATCATGTGCTGATGCAGGAGGCCGAGGCGCAGGCGCGCCTCGCGCGCCAAGCCGGCAAGGTGGTGCACGCGCAGTGGCGCTTGTTCACGATGCGCGTGACGCCCACGCGCGCGGGCTTGCTCGAGGGGGTGCCGGAGACCGGCACGCCAGCGGACCTGACACTGACGGTAACCGAAACGTCGGCGTGGCAGCTCGCGCAGTCGGCGCTCAAGGGCGACAAGCCGCCGGTGCACATCGCCGGCGACGTGCAGTTCGCCGCCGAGATCAACTGGCTCGTCGAGCACGTGCGCTGGGACGTCGAGGAAGACCTCGCGCGAGTGGTCGGCGACGCGCCCGCCCATGCGATGGGCGAGATGGCGCGGCGCATGGTGGAGGTGATGCGCGAGTTCGTCGGGCGCGCGAGCGCGATGGGCGCGCCGCCTGCCGCGGCGCCACCGCCCACCACGCCGCCCGCGTCCGGCACGCCATGACGCGTTACCTGCGCGGCTTCTACATCGTCTGGGTCGCGCTGCGTTACGGCCTCGACGAGCTCGTCCTCACCAGTTTCCGCCAGGTCTCGATCGCGCGCGTGCTCAGCTTCGGGCGCGACCTGCGCGCGCCGCGCGGGCAGCGCCTGCGCCAGGCGCTGGAGCATCTCGGCCCCATCTTCGTCAAGTTCGGGCAGGTGCTGTCGACGCGGCGCGACCTGCTGCCGCCGGACGTCGCCGACGAGCTCGCGCTGCTGCAGGACCGCGTGCCGCCGTTCCCCACAGAAGTCGCGATCGCAACCATCGAGCGCGCGTTCCGGCGCCCGCTCGATTCGATCTTCGCCAGCTTCGAGCGCGAACCGGTCGCGAGCGCGTCGATCGCGCAGGTGCACTTCGCGACGCTGCGCGACCGCCAGGGCAGCCTGAAGGAGGTCGCCGTCAAGGTGCTGCGACCCGGCATGCTGCAGGTGATCGAGAAGGACCTGAGCCTGATGCGCATGATGGCCGGCTGGATCGAGAAGGTCTCGGCGGATGGCCGGCGCCTGAAGCCGCGCGAGGTCGTCGGCGAGTTCGACAAGTACCTGCACGACGAGCTCGACCTCGTGCGTGAGGCGGCCAACGCCGCGCAGCTGCGCCGGAACATGGCGGGCCTGAACCTCGTGCTGATCCCGGAGATGTACTGGGACCTGTGCCAGCCCGAGGTGATCGTGATGGAGCGCATGCACGGCGTGCCGATCTCGCAGACCGAACGCCTCGTCGCGGCGGGCGTCGACCGCAAGCAGCTCGCGCGCGACGGCGTGACGATCTTCTTCACGCAGGTGTTCCGCGACGGCTTCTTCCACGCCGACATGCACCCGGGCAACATCCAGATCAGCCTGGCGCCCGGCACGTTCGGCCGCTACATCTCGCTGGACTTCGGGATCATCGGCACGCTCACCGAGTTCGACAAGGAATACCTCGCGCAGAACTTCACGGCGTTCTTCCGTCGCGACTACAAGCGCGTCGCGGAACTGCATATCGAGTCGGGCTGGGTTCCGGTCGGCACGCGCGTCGACGAGCTCGAAGGCGCAGTGCGCACCGTGTGCGAGCCGTACTTCGACCGGCCGCTGAAGGAAATCTCGCTGGGCATGGTGCTGATGCGCCTGTTCCAGATGTCGCGGCGCTTCCACGTGGAGATCCAGCCGCAGCTCGTGCTGCTGCAAAAGACGCTGCTGAACATCGAAGGCCTGGGCCGCCAGCTCGATCCCGACCTCGACTTGTGGGCCACCGCGAAACCTTTCCTCGAGAAGTGGATGGCCGAACAGGTCGGCCCGCAGAAATTCCTGGACGAACTGCGCGACCAGGCGCCGCGCTACGCGAAGATGCTGCCCGAGCTGCCGCACCTGGTGCACAAGTACCTGCGCGAGCGCTCGTACGAGGCGCGCCACGACTGGCGCGAGCTGATGACGGAGCTCAAGCGCACCAACCGCTTGCTGCAGACGGTGATCTATGCCGCCGTGGGCTTCGCCGCAGGGTTGATCGTGGTCCAGTTGCTCCTCAGGCTGCGCGGGTACTAACGGATAATCCTGCTCATCCATTGGGGGACTGCCGAGGCGATGAACTACACGCTCGTTTCGTTCGTGGTGCTGTATTTGCTGGGCACGCTGGCCCTCGGCGTCTGGGCCGGCACACGGATCAAGAACACCGCGGACTTCGCCATCGCCGGCCGCAGCCTGCCGCTGGTCATGGTGGTGACGACGACGTTCGCCACGTGGTTCGGCGCCGAAACCGTGATGGGCATCCCGGCGAAATTCGTGCAAGGCGGCCTGAACGCAGTCGTCGAGGACCCGTTCGGCGCCGGCACCTGCCTGATCCTCGTGGGCCTGTTCTTCGCCGCGAAGCTGTACCGGCAGAACCTGCTGACCATCGGCGACTTCTACCGCCAGCGCTTCGGGCGCGGCGTGGAAGTGTTCTGCTCGCTCACCATCATCCTGTCGTACCTGGGCTGGGTCGCGGCGCAGATCACGGCGCTGGGCCTCGTGTTCAACGTGCTCACGGGCGGCGCGATGTCGGAGACCACGGGCATGATCGTCGGCACGATGGCGGTGCTCGTGTACGTCGTGATCGGCGGTTTCCTCGCGGTCGCGTGGACCGATTTCATCCAGATGATCGTGCTGGTGATCGGCCTGTCGATCATCGCGATGTTCTCGGCCGACCTCGCCGGCGGCGCCGACAAGGTGTTCGCCATGGCAACGAACAAGGACCTGTGGAAATTCCTGCCCGAGCCGAAGTTCACCGACATGGTGTTCTTCATCGCCTCCGGCCTGACGATGATGCTCGGCTCGATCCCGCAGCAGGACGTGTTCCAGCGCGTGATGTCGGCGCGCAATTCGGGGATCGCGCGCAACGGCGCCGTGATCGGCGGCGCGAGCTACATCCTGTTCGCGTTCGTGCCCATGTTCATCGTGTCCAGCGCCGTGGTCGTGCTGGGCGACACCGCGCTCGAGATGGCGAAGAACGATTACCAGCGCGTGCTGCCGACCTTCGTGCTGACGAAGATGCCGCTCGTCATGCAGATCCTGTTCTTCGGCGCGCTGCTCTCCGCGATCAAGAGCACGTCGTCGGCGACGCTCCTCGCGCCGTCGACCAGCTTCGTGGAGAACATCCTGAAGAACCTGCGGCCGCGCATGAGCGACCGCCAGCAGCTGCTCGCGATGCGCGTGACCATCGTCGTGTTCACCGCCTCCGTGCTGGCGTATGCGATCGCGATGCGCGGCACGTCGATCTACGACCTGGTCTCGTCGGCCTACCAGGTGACGCTGGTGGGCGCGTTCGTGCCGCTGGTGATGGGCATGTACTGGAAGAAGGCGACCACGCAAGGCGCGATCGCGTCGCTGGCGCTGGGCATCGGCGTGTGGATCCTGTTCCTGCCGCAGGTGGGGGGCGAGGAGCTCGCGAAGTTGTTCCCGGCGCAGCTGGCCGGCCTGGCGGCGGCTTTCGCGGGAATGATCGGCGGATCCATCGCGCCGCAGGTGCTGCGCAACCGCCACGAGCCGCGCGCGCCGTTGGCGAGCTTGCAGGCGCATTGACCCTCGTGGGTTGAAATCGGCCCCTCCATCTATAATTGAGGGCTTTGCACCGCAGCCCCACCCACTGACACAGCCATGCCGATCTACGCCTACAAATGCGCGTCCTGCGGCTTTGCCAAGGATGTCCTGCAGAAAATCTCCGACGCCCCGCTGAAGGATTGCCCCCAGTGCGGCGCGCCCGCGTTCAGCAAGCAGGTGACCGCGGCCGGATTCCAGCTCAAGGGGTCCGGCTGGTACGCCACGGATTTCCGCGGCGGCTCGACCAAGCCCGCTGAAAAATCCACGGACGCGCCGGCCGACGCCGGCAAGACCGACGCCGGCAAGACGGATGCCGGCAAGACCGAATCGAAGCCGGCGGAAACCTCGGCCCCGAAACCGGACGCTCCTGCCGCCGCGGGCGGCTGCGGCGCGTCCTGCGCCTGCCACTGACGGCGCGCGCCACCGGCACGAGCTCGCCCATGTCCGCCCTGCGCAAATGGCTCGTTGCCGGCTTGCTGGCCATCGTTCCCGTCGCCATCACGCTGGCGGTGCTGCGCTGGATCGTCAACACGCTCGACTCGACGCTGGAGATCCTGCCCGGGGCCTGGCAGCCCGATCGCCTCATCGGCTTCCACATTCCCGGCTTCGGCGTGCTGCTCACGCTCGCGATCCTGCTGATCGTCGGCGGGATCGTCAGCAACTTCATCGGCCGCAAGATCGTGCAGTGGGGCAACCAGCTCGTCACGCGCATCCCGGTCGTGCGCTCGATCTACTCGAGCGTCAAGCAGGTCTCCGACACGCTGTTCTCGCCGGGCGGCAACGCGTTCCGCACGGCGGTGCTCGTGCAGTGGCCGCGGGCCGACGTCTGGACGATCGGCTTCGTCACCGGCGCGCCCGGCGGCGACGTGACCAACTACCTCGTGGGCGACTACGTCAGCGTCTACGTTCCCACGACACCGAACCCGACCGGCGGCTATTTCGTGATGCTGCGCAAGAGCGATTGCATCGAACTGAAGATGACCGTGGACGAGGCGCTGAAGTACGTCATCTCCATGGGCGTCGTCGCGCCCGCCGTCCACAATCACGATCACTGAAAGCGCGCCCCCTCGCAGGCGGCGCGCACACCCCCAAGGGATGCCCATGCAACTTCGCTCCACCTACTGCGGCCTCGTCGACGAGACCCTCCTGGGCCAGGCCGTCACCCTGTGCGGCTGGGTCAACCGCCGCCGCGACCACGGCGGCGTGATCTTCGTCGACCTGCGCGACCGCGAAGGCTACGTGCAAATCGTGTGCGACCCCGACCGCGCGGAGATGTTCAAGGCCGCCGAGGGCCTGCGCAACGAGTTCTGCATCCAGGTCAAGGGCCTCGTGCGCGCGCGCCCCGAGGGCACCACCAACGACAACCTGCGCAGCGGCAAGGTCGAGGTGCTGTGCCAGGAGCTGAACGTGCTGAACCCGAGCGTGACGCCGCCGTTCCAGCTCGACGACGAGAACCTGTCCGAGACCACGCGCCTCACGCACCGCGTGCTGGACCTGCGCCGCCCGACGATGCAGCGCAACCTGATGCTGCGCTACAAGGTGACGATGGAGGTGCGCAAGTTCCTCGACGCCAACGGCTTCATCGACATCGAGACGCCGATGCTCACCAAGTCCACGCCCGAAGGCGCGCGCGACTACCTCGTGCCCTCGCGCGTGCACGACGGCATGTTCTTCGCGCTGCCGCAGTCGCCGCAGCTGTTCAAGCAGCTGCTGATGGTCGCGGGCTACGACCGCTACTACCAGATCACCAAGTGCTTCCGCGACGAGGACCTGCGCGCCGACCGCCAGCCCGAGTTCACGCAGATCGACATCGAAACTTCCTTCATGAAGGAGGACGAGATCCGCACGATGTTCGAAGGCATGATCCGCAGCACGTTCCAGAACGTGCTGGGCGTGGACATCGGCGCCTTCCCGGTGATGAAGCACGCCGAGGCGATGCGCCGCTTCGGCTCCGACAAGCCCGACCTGCGCGTCAAGCTCGAATTCACCGAGTTGACCGACGCGATGAAGGACGTCGATTTCAAGGTGTTCTCCGGCCCGGCCAACCAGCCCGACGGGCGCGTCGCCGCGCTGCGCGTCCCCGCGGGCGGCGACATGAGCCGCAGCGAGATCGACGGCTACACCGAGTTCGTCAAGATCTACGGCGCCAAGGGCCTCGCGTGGATCAAGGTCAACGAAGCCGCGAAGGGCCGCGAAGGCCTGCAGTCGCCGATCGTCAAGAACCTGCACGACAAGGCGCTCGCCGAGATCCTCGCGCGCACCGGCGCGAAGGACGGCGACGTGATCTTCTTCGGCGCGGACAGGGCGAAGGTGGTCAACGACGCGCTCGGCGCGCTGCGCGTGAAAGTGGGCCACAGCGAATTCGGCAAGTCGCACGGCCTCATCGAAGGCAACTGGCGGCCGCTGTGGGTCATCGACTTCCCGATGTTCGAGTTCGATGACGAAGGCCAGCGCTGGGTGGCGGTGCATCACCCCTTCACGTCCCCGAAGGACGGCGACGAGGACTACCTCGAATCCGATCCGGGCCGCTGCCTGGCGAAGGCCTACGACGCCGTGCTGAACGGCATCGAGCTCGGCGGCGGCTCCGTGCGTATCCACCGCGAGGACGTGCAGAGCAAGGTGTTCCGCGCGCTGAAGATCAGCGCCGAGGAAGCGCAGCAGAAGTTCGGCTTCCTGCTGGACGCGCTGCAGTACGGCGCGCCCCCGCACGGCGGCATCGCGATCGGCCTCGATCGCTTCGTGATGCTGATGGCCGGCGCCGAGTCGCTGCGCGACGTGATCGCCTTCCCGAAGACCCAGCGTGCGCAGGACCTGCTGACGCAGGCGCCGGGGCCGGTTGATGAAAAGCAATTGCGCGAGTTGCACATCCGGCTCAGGAATGCGCAGGCGGAATAACATCAAGGGGCGCTTCGGCGCCCTTTGTCTTTCATGGAAGCCCGGCCTTACAAGATCCCGCACTCCGTGCTGGTCGTCGTCCACACACCGGCCCTGCGGGTGCTGTTGATCAACCGCGCCGACATGCCGGGCTACTGGCAATGCGTGACCGGCGCGAAGGACTTCGGGGACGAGCCGCTCGAGATCACCGCGCGGCGCGAGGTGATGGAGGAAACCGGCATCGATTGCGCCATCGGCGAGCTGGTCGACTGGAACCTGGAGAACGTCTACGACATCTATCCGCGCTGGCTTCATCGTTACGCGCCCGGCGTGACGCGCAACACCGAGCACGTGTTCGGCTTGTGCGTGCCCGAAGGCACGCCGGTCACGCTCAACCCGCGCGAGCACACCGCGTACGAATGGCTGCCGTGGCGCGAAGCCGCCGACAAGTGCGGCTCGTTCTCGAACGCCGAGGCGATCCTGTTGCTGCCCCAATTCACAGCCGATGGCCCTCCTGCGCATCGCGACCTATAACATCCACAAGGGTGTGCAGGGCGTCGGCCCGGCCCGCCGGCTGGAGATCCACAACATCGGCCATGCCGTCGAACAGCTCGACGCCGACGTCGTGTGCCTGCAGGAAGTACGCAAGCTCCATCGCCAGGAGGAGAAGTACTTCAAGCGCTGGCCCGAACTGCCGCAGCACGAGTTCCTCGCGCCCGAGGGCTATCACGCGGTCTACCAGACGAACGCGACCACGCGCCACGGCGAACACGGCAACGCGCTGCTGTCGCGCTGGCCGGTGGTCTCGCAGGGCCATCAGGACGTGTCGGACCATCGCTTCGAGCAGCGCGGGCTGCTGCACGTGCAATTGCGCGTGCAGCGCCGCACGGTGCATGTGATCGTGTTGCACCTCGGGCTGATCGCGGGCAGCCGCCTGCGGCAGGTCGAGCAAGTGCTTCGCTACATCGACCGTGAGATCGGCAAGCGCGACCCGCTCGTCATCGCGGGCGATTTCAACGACTGGGGCGGCAAGCTGCGGCCCGCGCTCAACGCCGCGGGGCTGCGCGACTTCGAAGGCGAGCGGCTGTGGACCTATCCGTCGCGCCTGCCGATCACGCAGCTCGATTACGTTTACGCTCGGGGCATGAAGCCCATCGGTGTCGAGATCCCGAAAGGGCGCATCTGGTGGCGCATGTCGGACCACTTGCCCCTCATCGCGGAATTCACGGTGTAGCCATGCCTGCGTCGCTGCCGGCCCTGCGCTCGGGACACGAACTGCGCCTGCTCGAAGGCGCCGCGCAGTTCTTCCCCGCCCTTGTCGCGGCGATCGACGGCGCGCGGGACGAAGTGCGGCTGGAGAGCTACATCTTCGATTTCCAGGGCACGGGCGTCGAAATCGCCTATGCGCTGGAGCGCGCGGCACGGCGCGGCGTCAGCGTGAAGGTGGTCGTCGACGGGTTCGGCACGCCGCCGCTGGCGCCCGCGTGGGCGGAACGCTTCCTGGACGTCGGCATCGACTGGCGCGTCTACGAACCGCTGGGCTGGCTCGGCGTGTTGTCGCTGGGCAGCTGGCGCCGCCTGCATCGCAAGCTGTGCCTCGTGGACAGCCGCATCGCGTTCTGCGGCGGCATCAACGTGCTCGACGACCTCTACGACCAGGCCGGCCCGACGGGTGTCGGGCCGCGGCTGGATTACTCGGTGGAAGTCACGGGCCCGCTCGTGAAGGACGTCGAGGCGACGATGGCCCGCTTGTGGCTGCGCATGCAGGCGATGCGTGACGTGCGCGGCGCCCGCTTGAAAGGCGCGCTGCAATCGTGGCGCGCGTCGGCGCATGTCCCGCCGCGTGCGCCGCGCGCCTTGCCCGGTCCGCATGGCCGGGGCGCGCGCGCGGCGCTCGTGCTGCGCGACAACCTGCGCAACCGCGATCGCATCGAACGTTCGTACCTGCGCGCGATCGGCCGTTCGCGCGAGGAAGTGTTCATCGCGAATGCGTATTTCGTCCCCGGGCGCAGGATGCGCCACGCGCTCGTGAAGGCTGCGCGGCGCGGAGTGAAGGTCACGCTGCTGCTGCAGGGCCGCTACGAAACCTTCATGCAGTTCTACGCGGCGCGCGCCGTCTATGGCGTGCTGCTGCGCGCCGGAGTGCAGATCCATGAGCATTCGTCGAGCTTCCTGCACGCCAAGGTCGCCGTGATCGACCACCGCTGGGCGACGGTGGGCTCGTCCAACCTCGACCCGCTGAGCTTCCTGCTCGCGCGCGAGGCCAACATCATGGTCGAGGATGCGCCGTTCGCGACAGCCCTGCGCTCGCGGCTCATGCAGGTGATGGCGCACGATGGGCACAGCATCGACGCGGAGTCCTACACGCACCGGCCGCTGACGCGGCGCTTCCTCGAATGGGTGGCCCTCACCGCCACGCGCCTCGCGGTGATGGTACAAGGCAAGACCTACCTCTAGCCTCTTGTTGATGGCGCAGGACCTCGTCGTGCAGCGGCCCGAAGGGCTGTACTGCCCGCCCGGCGATTTCTACATCGATCCCTGGCGGCCGGTCGCGCGCGCGGTGATCACGCACGCGCACTCGGACCACGCGCGCTGGGGCAACGGCCACTACCTCGCCGCGGCGCCGTCCGAAGGTGTGCTGCGTGCGCGGCTCGGCGAGATCGACCTGCAGTTGCTCGCCTACGGCGAGCGCATCTCGCACAACGGCGTCACGCTGTCGCTGCATCCGGCGGGCCACGTGCTCGGCTCGGCGCAGGTGCGGCTCGAGCACGGCGGGCAGGTGTGGGTGGCCAGCGGCGACTACAAGGTTGCGCCCGACCGCACCTGCGCGCCGTTCGAACCCGTGAAGTGCGACGTCTTCATCACCGAGTCGACCTTCGGCCTGCCGATCTACCGCTGGTGCGACGACGACGAACTGTTCGCGCAGGTCGATGCCTGGTGGGCGCGCAACGTCGAGCACAACCGCGCGAGCGTGCTCACCTGCTACAGCTTCGGCAAGGCGCAGCGCATTCTCTCGGGCGTGGATCCGTCGATCGGGCCGATCGTCGTGCACGGCGCGGTCGAGCCGCTCAATCGCGCGTACCGCGAAGCGGGAGTGGACCTGCCCGAGACGCAATCGGCCTTCCACATCGCGCGCAGCGACATCAAGCGCTCGCTCGTCATCTGCCCGCCCAGCGCCGCCGCGAGCCCGTGGATGCGCCGCTTCGGCGCCGACGCGCAGCTCGCTTTCGCCAGCGGCTGGATGCAGGTGCGCGGCAACCGAAGGCGCGGCGGCTATGACCGCGGCTTCGTGCTGTCCGATCACGCCGATTGGCCGGGGCTGCTCAAGGCCATCGACGCAACGGGTGCGCAGCGCATCATCGTCACGCACGGCAGCTCGCAAACAATGGTGCGCTACCTGCGCGAACAGGGATTGCAGGCCGAAGCGTTCGAGACCGAGTACGGCGAGGATGCGGTGGAAGCCGATGCAGTGGCCGCGGGCGGGGAGGACGCGCAGTGAAGCGCTTCTCGCAACTCTTCGCCGAACTCGACGCGACGACCTCCACCAATGCGAAGGTCGAAGCGCTGGCTCGCTACTTCAGTGAAGCGGCGCCGCGCGACGCAGCCTGGGCCGTGTACTTCCTCGCCGGTGGCAAGCCGCGGCAGGTCCTGCCGATGGGCACGCTCGGCGCGCTGGCATGCGAGGTGGCGCGCATTCCCGAATGGCTGTTCGGCGCGTGCTACGAGCAGGTCGGCGACCTCGCGGAGACGATCTCGCTCGTGCTGCCGCTGGGTGGCGAGACCTCCGGCCTCGGCCTCGCCGACTGGGTGGAGAACCGGCTGTTGCCCTTGCGTGGCAAGCCCTTCGAGGAAGTGGCGCCGCTGATCAAGTCGTACTGGCAGGAGCTCGATGCGCAGGGCCGGTTCCTTCTCACGAAGCTGATCGGTGGCGCGTTCCGTGTCGGGGTGAGCAAGTTGCTGGTGCAGCGTGCGCTCGCCGAGCATGCGGGCGTCGATGCCAAGCGCATCGCGCAGCGCATGATGGGCTACACCGACGGCAAGGTCGCGCCTTCGGCCGAACGCTTTGAAGCGCTGGTGGCGCAGGCCGAAGAAGGCGCAGCGGACGTCCGCGACGTCGGGCAACCGTATCCATTCTTCCTTGCGCATCAGCTCGACCTGCCGCCGGAACTGTTCAAGCCGCGGCTCGGCCCCACGTCCGACTGGATGGTCGAGTGGAAGTACGACGGCATCCGCGGTCAGGTCGTCAAGCGCGAAGGGCAGGTGTGGACCTGGACCCGCGGCGAGGAACTGGCGACCGAGCGCTTCCCCGAGATCGTGGCCGCGGCGCAGGCATTGCCGGACGGCACCGTGGTCGACGGCGAAATCCTCGTGTGGAACGAGCAGGCCGGCCGGCCCGCGCCGTTCTCCGTGCTGCAGCAGCGCATCGGGCGCAAGAACCTGTCGAAGAAGATCCTCGAGGAAGCGCCGGTGAGTTTCATGGCGTACGACCTGATCGAAGAGGCAGGCGTGGACATCCGCGGCCTCACTCAGCGCGAACGCCGCGAGCGACTCGAAAGGCTGCTCGCGCAAACATCGATCCGCGTGTCGCCCATCGAGACTGCCGCGACGTGGCTGGAGTTCGCGCGCAGGCGCGAGCGTTCGCGCGAACTCGGCGTCGAGGGCTTCATGCTCAAGCGCATGGATGCCGCGTACGGCACCGGGCGGACGAAGGCCGAGGGCCTGTGGTGGAAGTGGAAGATCGACCCGATGACGATCGACTGCGTGCTGGTGTATGCGCAGCCGGGCTCGGGCCGACGCTCGTCGGTGCACACCGACTACACGTTCGCCGTCTGGAACCGCGCGCCCGTGGGCAAGGACGAAGTCGACGAGGTGATCGGGAAGATC
>DATBPW010000337.1:0-12675 GCA_036561125.1 Ramlibacter sp.
GTCGAGGATCTCGTACGGCGGCAGGCTGTCCTGGTCGACCTGGCCCGGCCGCAGCTCGGCGCTGGGCGGGCGCGTGATGATGCGCTCGGGGATCGGGTTGATGCCGGTGCCATACGGGTCGTGCACGTTGCGCCAGCGCGCCAGCTCGAACACCGTCGTCTTGAGCACGTCCTTGATCACGGCGAAGCCGCCGGCCATGTCGCCGTACAGCGTGCAGTAGCCGGTCGCCATCTCGCTCTTGTTGCCCGTGGTCAGCACGATGCTGCCGAACTTGTTGGAAAGCGCCATGAGGAACACGCCGCGGATGCGCGCCTGGATGTTCTCTTCGGCCGTGTCCTCCGGCAGGCCCGCGAACTCCTTCGCAAGCGACTGCCGGAACGCCTCGAATTCCGGCGCGATCGAGATTTCGTCGTAGCGCACGCCAAGCCGGTGCGACATGTCGCGCGCGTCGAGCCACGAGATGTCCGCCGTATACGGCGAGGGCATCATCACGGCGCGCACGCGCTCCCGGCCCAACGCATCGACGGCGACGGCGAGCACCAGTGCCGAGTCGATGCCGCCCGACAGGCCCAGCAATACGCCTGGAAAGCCGTTCTTGTCGACGTAGTCGCGCACGCCCAGCACCAGCGCGTCCCACAGTTCGGCCTCGTCGCTGCGCTCGTGCGCCAGCGGACCGGAGACGACGACACGGCCCTGCACGCGCTCGAGCTGCACCATGTACAGGTCTTCCTGGAAACTCGGCGCGCGCGTCGCCAGCGTGCCGTCCGCGGCGACCGCGAACGATGCGCCGTCGAACACGATTTCGTCCTGCCCGCCCACGTGGTGCGCGTACACCACCGGGATGTCGAGGGCGCGCGCCCGTTCGGCCATGCGCGCGACGCGGTCGTGCGTCTTGCCGAGGTGGAACGGCGACGCGTTGGGCACCAGCAGGATTTCGGCGCCCGACTCCTTCGCGAGCAGCCCCGGCTCCTCGAACCACGCGTCCTCGCAGATCACGAGGCCGAGGCTCACGCCGTCGACCTGGAATACGCAGGTGCCCTGCCCCGGCGTGAAGTAGCGGCGCTCGTCGAACACCTGGTAGTTCGGCAGTTCGCGCTTCGAATACGTTTCGATCACGCGCCCTTCGCTCAGGACGCTGGCCGCGTTGAAGCGGCGCTGCACCGCGACCGACTTCGTGCGGACGTCGCCGCCCATCGGGTGGCCCACCACGACGTGCAGCCCTTTCAACCCCGCGAGTTCGCGGGCCACCGACTTCACGGCATCATCGCAGGCGGCCATGAAGGCCGGCCGCAGCAGCAGGTCTTCCGCGGGATAGCCGCAGATCGACAGCTCCGGCGTCAGCACGACACGCGCGCCCTGCGCATGGGCCGCCTTCGATGCTGCGATGATCTTCTGCGCGTTGCCTGCCGTGTCGCCCACCAGGAAATCCAGCTGGGCAATGCAGAGTTTGAGAGTCATGTGAGCGTGCGAACCAACTCGAACGATTATGTCATCCGCGTGCTCGGCGCGCCGGGCGAAGCCGATGCGCGCGCGTGGAACGACCTGCTGGCCATGCAGGAAGAACCGACGCCCTTCATGCGGCACGAATACCTGCGCGCGTTGCACGAGAGCAAGAGTGCCGTGCCGCGCGCGGGGTGGACGCCGCGCTTCATCACGCTGTGGCGCGATGCCGAGCTGCACGCAGCTTGCGCGCTGTACCTCAAGGCGCACTCGTACGGCGAATACGTGTTCGATTGGGCCTGGGCCGGCGCCTACGAGCAGCACGGCCTCGCTTATTACCCGAAGGCGGTCGTGGCCGTGCCGTTCACGCCCGTTCCGGGATCGCGCCTGCTCGCGAAAAATGCTGACGCTCGGCGGGCACTGGTGCAGGCGATGCTCGACTGGTGCCGCGAACACGGGCTCTCGTCGCTGCACATCCTGTTCCCGACCGACGAGGATGCGCACGCGTGCGACGAGGCCGGGATGATGTTGCGCCACAACGTGCAGTTCCACTGGACCAACGCGGCGTGGCCGGACTTCGACGCGTTCCTCGCGAGCCTGTCGCACGATAAGCGCAAGAAGATCCGCCAGGAGCGGCGCAAGGTGCACGATGCGGGTGTCACGTTCCGCTGGTCGCGCGGCGTGGACATCACACCCGCCGACTGGGACTTCTTTTACCGCTGCTACGAGCGCACGTACCGGGAACACGGCAACGCGCCCTACCTCACGCGCGACTTCTTCCGGCAACTCGCGCACGACATGCCGCGGATGTGGCTGCTCTTCATCGCCGAGCGCGACGGCAAGCCGCTCGCGTCGAGCCTGATCGCCATCGAGGAGCGCGACGGCGCGAAGATCGCGTACGGCCGCTACTGGGGCGCGCTCGAACGCGTGGACTGCCTGCACTTCGAAGCGTGCTACTACCAGCCGCTCGCGTGGTGCATCCAGCAGGGATTCGACCGCTTCGAGGGCGGCGCGCAAGGCGAACACAAGATGGCCCGCGCGCTCATGCCGGTGAGGACGTCCAGCGCGCATTGGCTCGCACATCCGGCGTTCGCCGACGCCGTCGACAAATTCCTGCAGCGCGAAGGCCGCGGCATCGACAACTACCTGGAACACCTCGAAGAACGCTCGCCATTCCGGCAGCCGCCTACAAACGGCTGAGGTTCGCGCCGCTAGCATCCCGGGCATGCTGAAGGTCACGCACGCGTCGCGTGTGATCGATCCATCCACCGGCTTCACGAAGCTCGATGTCGTCAGCTACTACGTGCGCGTCGCCGCGTGGGCGATGCCGCACCTGGCGGGACGGCCCGCGTACATCCGGCAGGCGCAGCTGGGCATCCACGGGGCGATGGCGTTCCTGCAGCATCCGGATTACCGCAACCTCAAGGGAACCGACCCGAAGCTCTGGCCGGGGCACGATCCCGCGATCGCGTTCGAGTCGCCCGAAGACATCGTCGCCGCGGCGCAGGTCGGGATGATCGAGATCCACACGTGGAATTCCACCGATCGCGCGATCACGCAGCCCGATCGCATCGTGTTCGATCTCGACCCGGGCGAGCGCGTCGGGTGGGACGCGATGCAGGAAGGCGCCCTGCTGCTGCGCGCCCTGCTCCAGGAACTCGGGCTCGAAAGCTGGGTGAAGACCACGGGCGGCAAGGGCCTGCACCTGTTCGTGCCGCTCGCGCCCGACAAGGATTACGAGGCCGTGCGGGCGTTCTCAGAAGCGGTCGTGCGACATCTCGCGGCGACGCTTCCCGACCGCTTCGTCGCGAAGCTCGGCCCGCGCAACCGCGTCGGGAAGATCTTCATCGACTACCTGCGCAACGGCTGGGTGCAGTCGACGGCCGAGGCGTATTCGGCGCGCGCTCGTCCCGGCATGGGCGTGTCGATGCCGATCACGTGGGGCGAACTGCCGCGCGTGGCGAGCGGCGCCCAGTGGAACATCGTCACCGCGCCCGAGCGGCTCGATGGCTTGAAGAAGGACCCGTGGGCCGGCTACTGGAAGGCGCAGCAGGCGCTGCCCGCCTTCCCGCGCTGAATCAGCCGTGCGCCTTGTTGTACAGCTCGATCCCGTCCATCACTTCCTTCTTCGCGGACTCGGGCCCTTCCCACCCGATCACCTTGACCCACTTGCCGGGCTCGAGATCCTTGTAGTGCTCGAAGAAGTGCGCGATGGTCTTCAGGCGCAGCGGGTTCATGTCCTCGGGCTTTTGCCAGTGCGTGTAGATCGCCAGCACCTTGTCGACGGGCACGGCCAGCACTTTCGCGTCGTCGCCGGCCTCGTCGTGCATCTTCAGCACGCCGATCGGCCGGCACGGCACGACGACGCCGGGGATCAGCGGCACGGGCGTGATCACGAGCACGTCCACCGGGTCGCCGTCGCCGGCGACCGTCTTCGGCACGTAACCGTAGTTGGTCGGGTAGTGCATCGCGGTGCTCATGAAGCGGTCCACGAAGATGGCGCCCGATTCCTTGTCGACCTCGTACTTCACGGGATCGGCGTTCATCGGGATTTCGATGATCACGTTGAACGCGTCGGGGACATGCTTGCCGGGTGTGACTTGGTCGAGGGACATGAAGCGGTGTTGTTGTGGGGAGTCAATGAACGTGCGCCGGGCACCTAGGAATAACCCTGATTTTACTTTCCCGATCCCCGTGGTCGCCGCGCTGCCGTGAATCCGTCACGCGTTCGCCTGTATAGTCCGCGCGTTGGCCAATCTGGACGTCCCCGTTGGGAGCCAAGAGGAAGCAACGCAGCGGTGGTGCCGCTAGCGTGGCACCTCCAGCAACGACGACTCGACAGGAGAAACCCAAATGGCAGGCAACTCGGCGCTGGTTCTGGCGCTCGTCTGCGGACTCATCGCCGTCGCGTACGGCATCTGGGCCCGCAGCTGGATCCTCTCACGTGATGCGGGCAATGCCCGGATGCAGGAAATCGCGGCGGCCATCCAGGCCGGTGCCGCGGCGTACCTCGCGCGGCAATACCGGACGATCGCGATCGTCGGCGTGGTGCTCGCGATCCTCATCGCGATCTTCCTCGACGGCACGACGGCCACCGGCTTCGTGATCGGCGCCGTGCTCTCCGGCGCGTGCGGCTTCATCGGCATGAACGTCTCGGTGCGCGCCAACGTGCGCACGGCGCAGGCGGCCACGCTCGGCATCGGGCCCGCGCTGGACGTCGCGTTCCGCGGCGGCGCAATCACCGGCATGCTGGTCGTGGGCCTTGGCCTGCTCGGCGTGTCGGGCTTCTACTGGTTCCTCGCGGGCAACGGCAACATGACGCCGGATGCGAACCTCGCGCACCTGCTCAATCCGCTCATCGGCCTCGCCTTCGGCGCGTCGCTGATCTCGATCTTCGCGCGGCTGGGCGGCGGCATCTTCACGAAGGGCGCGGACGTCGGCGCCGACCTCGTGGGCAAGGTCGAAGCCGGCATCCCCGAAGACGATCCGCGCAACCCCGCCGTGATCGCGGACAACGTGGGCGACAACGTCGGCGACTGCGCCGGCATGGCCGCGGACCTGTTCGAAACCTACGCCGTGACGCTGATCGCCACGATGGTGCTCGGCGCGCTGCTGATCACCAACGCGGGCTCGAACCCGGCGCTGTACCCGCTCGCGCTCGGCGGCGTGTCGATCATCGCGTCGGTGATCGGCTGCTTCTTCGTGAAGGCCTCGCCCGGCATGAGGAACGTGATGCCGGCCCTGTACAAGGGCCTGGCGATCGCGGGCGTGCTGTCGCTGGTCATGTTCTATTTCGTGACGACATGGCTGATGCCGGACAACGCGGTCACGGCGGCGGGTTCGCAGATGCGCCTGTTCGGCTGCTGCGTCGTCGGCCTCGTGCTCACCGGCGCGCTGGTGTACATCACCGAGTACTACACGGGCACACAGTTCGCGCCGGTGCGCCACATCGCGCAGGCCTCGACGACCGGGCACGGCACGAACATCATCGCCGGGCTCGGCGTGTCAATGCGTTCGACGGCGTGGCCGGTGCTGTGCGTGTGCATCGCGATCTTCGTCTCCTTCTGGCTCGCCGGGCTCTATGGCGTCGCGGTGGCCGCGACGTCGATGCTGAGCATGGCCGGCATCGTCGTGGCGCTCGACGCCTACGGCCCCATCACCGACAACGCCGGCGGCATCGCCGAGATGGCCGAGCTGCCGCACGAAGTGCGCGACATCACCGACCCGCTCGACGCGGTGGGCAACACCACCAAGGCCGTGACCAAGGGCTACGCGATCGGCTCGGCCGGCCTCGCGGCGCTCGTGCTCTTCGCCGACTACACGCACAAGCTGGCCAGCTTCGGCCATGAGATCTCGTTCGACCTGTCCGACCCGATGGTGATCATCGGCCTGTTCATCGGCGGCCTGATCCCCTACCTGTTCGGCGCGATGGCAATGGAAGCCGTCGGCCGCGCTGCGGGCTCGGTGGTCGTGGAGGTGCGCCGCCAGTTCGCCACCATCAAGGGCATCATGGAAGGCACCGCGAAGCCCGAGTACGGCGTCGCGGTGGACATGCTCACACGCGCGGCGATCAAGGAGATGATCATCCCGTCGCTGCTGCCGGTGGCCGTGCCCATCCTGGTGGGCCTCCTCCTCGGACCGAAGGCGCTGGGCGGCGTGCTGATGGGCACGATCGTGACGGGCCTGTTCGTCGCGATCTCGATGTGCACGGGCGGCGGCGCGTGGGACAACGCCAAGAAGTACATCGAGGACGGCAACTTCGGCGGCAAGGGCAGCGAAGCGCACAAGGCCGCGGTCACCGGCGACACGGTGGGCGATCCCTACAAGGACACCGCCGGCCCGGCCGTGAACCCGCTGATCAAGATCATCAACATCGTGGCGCTGCTGATCGTGCCGCTGGTGGTGAAGTTCCACCCGGGGGACGTGCCCACGGCGCACACGGCAACGCCCGCAGCGGTCGTTGCGCCCGCAGCGATGCCCGCGAGCAAGTGAAACGCCGACGACTCCGGCTTGCGCCGGGGTGACAATGAAGAAAAGGCCCGCAAGCGCGGGCCTTTTTCATTCCCCCGTGACGGCGTGGACCAGCTTGGCCGCGGGCTCCACGAGGTCGGCCAGGTGCGCGACCTTGTCCTGCTCGATGTACTCGAGCACCAGTTCGTTGATGCCGCCGACGATGGCCATCGCGAGCTTCGGCGAGAGCTTTGCGCGGCCGCCGCCGTTGACCGTCTGGACGATGAAGTTCGCGAACTCGCGGTTGACGCGCCGCCGCACCGCGAGCCCTTCCGCGCCGAGGTGCAGGATTTCGATCGACAGCGTACGGACCATCTGCGGATTCGACGCGAGGAAACCCAGGTACTCCCGCATGGCGGTCTGCACCTGCGTGCGCCATTCATGCGAGGGATCGATCGCTTCGCGCAACACCTTCAAAGCGTTGTGGCTGGCCGCGCTGTACAGCGAGATCAGGCACTCGGCCTTCGAATCGAAGTGTTCGTAGAACGTGCGCCGCGACACGCTCGCCTCCGCGACGATGTCGCCGATGGTCGTGTCCGCGAAGCCCTTGCGCGACACCGCGTGGGCCATTGCTTCGAGCAGGCGAGTGCGGTGTTCGCGGTTCGACAGCGATGCTTCGAGCATGGTCCATTGTGGCTCGTCCTGCCGAGCCCGGCACTTGACGGTTTTGGTACTTATACGTACCATGCGGTCCATGACTGATCTGACCGTCCGCCGCCTGCTGGTCGACATGGAAGCGCCGATCGAGCGCCACTGGTGCGCGGGCGACGCGTTCCGCACTGCGCTGTTCAACGCGCTGTCGATGAGCTTCCCCTTCGGCGAGCAGTTCTTCATCGACTCCGTGCGCGACGGCCTGAAGGCGCTCCCGCCGCGGGAGCAGGAGCAGTTCAGGGCCGAAGCGCAAGGCTTCATCGGCCAGGAAGCGACGCACCGGCGGCTGCATTCGCTGTACAACGCCCACCTCGACAAGCTCGGCCTCGTCAACGCATGGGAGCCGCGCGCACGCGCGCGCCTCGCGCGGCTCGCCGGAATCGCTGCGCGGCACGCCGTGGCGCTCACCGCGGCCAACGAGCACTTCACCGCCATCCTCGCCGACTGGATGCTGCACAACGCCGACATGCTGGGCGACCGCGACGAGCGCCTGAAGACGCTCTGGCTGTGGCACAGCGCCGAAGAGTCCGAGCACAAGAGCACCGCGTTCGACCTGTACGTGGCGCTCGGCGGCTCGCATGAATGGCGCGTGAAATGGATGCGGCGCGTGACGTTCTTCTTCCTCTCCGACGTGATCCGCCAGACGATCGACAACTTGCGCCGCGACGGCACGCTGTGGCGCTGGAGCACGTGGAAGTCCGCCGCTTCGTACCTGTTCGGCCGGCGCGGCCTCGTGCGCCAGAACTACAGGCCATGGCGCGAATACTTTCGCCGCGATTTCCATCCGCGGCAGCAGGACAGCTCGGCGTCGCAACGCTGGTTCGCGGAACACGGCGACGCGTTCGTAGCGGTCGGCACCTGACGCCATCCCGGCGCGGGCCGGGATGGCAACTCGCAACTCGCGTGCGCCGCGGTGCCAAAATGCGCCCATGCAATTCCACTTCATCGCGAACCAGACGCAGGCGTCGACCAGCGG
The DNA here is from genome assembly GCA_036561125.1 of Ramlibacter sp. Classification (GTDB taxonomy): domain Bacteria; phylum Pseudomonadota; class Gammaproteobacteria; order Burkholderiales; family Burkholderiaceae_C; genus Ramlibacter. The sequence continues at coordinate 8,078 of DATBPW010000337.1, forward strand.
GCGGACGATTCCCGTCATCGATCCGTCCGACGGCCAGGCGTACGACGAGATCCAGCGCGGCTCCGCCGAGGACATCGACGTCGCCGTGCGCGCCGCGCGCAATTGCTTCGACTCGGTCTGGAGCAAGCTGAGCGCACCCGAGCGCGGGCGGCTGTTGATGCGCCTGTCGAACAAGATCGCCGAGCACGCCGAGGAGCTCGCGGCGATCGAGCAGCGCGATTGCGGCAAGCCGACGAAGCAGGCCAAGGCCGATGCGCTCGCGCTCGTGCGCTACTTCGAGTTCTATGCCGGCGCGTGCGACAAGCTGCACGGCGAAACCCTGCCCTATCTCGATGGCTATACGGTGCTCACGTGGCGCGAACCGCACGGCGTGACGGGCCACGTCATCCCGTGGAACTACCCGATGCAGATCTTCGGGCGCAGCGTCGGTGGCGCGCTCGCGGCGGGCAACGTGTGCGTCGTCAAGCCTTCCGAAGACGCGTGCCTGTCGCTGCTGCGTGTCGCGCAGCTCGCGGCGGAAGTGGGCTTTCCGTCCGGCGCGATCAACATCGTCACGGGCTACGGCCATGAAGTCGGCGACGCGCTCGCGCGCCATCCCGGCGTCGACCACATCAGCTTCACGGGCAGCCCGCGCGTGGGCACGATCATCCAGCAGGTCGCGGCGGAACGGCATTGCCCGGTGACGCTCGAGCTCGGCGGCAAGAGCCCGCAGGTCATCTTCGAGGACGCGGACCTCGAGCAAGCCTTGCCCGTCGTCATCAACGCGATCGTGCAGAACGCGGGCCAGACCTGCTCCGCCGGCTCGCGCGTGCTGATCCAGAAGTCCATCTACGAATCGCTGCTCGACAGGCTCGCCACTGCGTTCGAGAACCTGCGGGTCGGCCCCGCCGCGATGGACCTCGACGTCGGCCCGCTGATCCGCCAGTCGCAGCAGCAGCGCGTGTGGGATTTCCTCTCTGATGCGCAGGTCGCGGAGATCCCGATGGTCGCGCAAGGCCGCATCGTCGACGAAGCACCGGAAGGCGGCTTCTACCAGGCGCCGACGCTGCTGCGCGACGTGCCCGTGACGCACCGCCTCGCGCAGGAGGAAGTCTTCGGCCCCGTGCTCGCGGCGATGAGCTTCAAGGACGAGGACGAGGCCGTGCAGCTTGCGAACGCCACGCACTTCGGCCTGGTCGCGGGCATCTGGACCCGCGACGGCGGACGGCAACTGCGCGTGGCCAGGCGCTTGAAGAGCGGCCAGGTGTTCATCAACAACTACGGCGCCGGCGGCGGTGTGGAGCTGCCGTTCGGCGGCGTGAAATCCTCGGGCTATGGCCGCGAGAAAGGATTCGAAGCTTTGTACGGCTTCACCACGCTGAAGACCGTTGCGATCAAGCATGGCTGAATCAAGGAGTAGCGAGATGCGGGTGAAGGGCAAATCGATCATCGTCACGGGCTCGGGCGGCGGCATCGGCGAAGGCATCGCGAAGCGGCTGGCGGAGGAAGGCGCGCAAGTCGTCGTGAACGACATCAACCGCGACGCCGGCGAACGTGTCGCGGCGCAGATTCGCGACAAGGGTGGCAAGGCTGCGTTCTTCGCGGCGGACGTGACGAAGTCCGCCGACGTGAAGGCGCTGGTCGATTTCGCGGTGAAGCAGCACGGCAAGCTCGACGTGATGGTGAACAACGCCGGCTGGACGCACCGCAACCGCCCCGCGCTCGAAGTGAGCGAGGACGAGTTCGACAAGGTCTATGCGGTGAACATGAAGAGCATCTACCTTGCCACCGTGCACGCCGTGCCCGCGTTCCGCGCGAACAAGGGCGGCGTGTTCATCAACATCGCGTCGACCGCCGGCATCCGTCCGCGACCCGGCCTGACCTGGTACAACGGATCGAAGGGCGCCGTGATCACGACGAGCAAGTCGCTCGCGGCGGAGTTCGGGCCCGACAACATCCGCGTGAATTGCATCAACCCGGTGTTCAACCCGGACACGGGCCTGTCGGCCGAGTTCGCCGGCGGGCCGGTCGACGAGGCACGGCGTGCGAAATTCCTCGCGACGATCCCGCTGGGCCGCTTCTCGACCGCGCTGGACGTCGCCAATGCCGCGCTGTACCTCGCGAGCGACGAAGCCTCCTTCATCTCCGGGGTCTGTATCGAGGTCGACGGCGCACGTTGCGCCTGAGGGCGACAATACGGGGTATGGCCGAACGTGTGATTCCCCTCGTGGACGAGCGCGCCGCCGCGCGGGCGGCGGTGCCGGCGCACGCGATCGTGCCGGACGGCCTGCTCGCGGACACGCTCGGCCGCCCGCTGCGCGACCTGCGCATCAGCGTGACCGACCGCTGCAACTTTCGCTGCAGTTATTGCATGCCCAAATCGGTGTTCGACAAGGATTACCAGTACCTGCCGCATTCGGCATTGCTGACCTTCGAGGAAATCACGCGCGTGGCGAAGCTCTTCGTCGCGCACGGCGTGCAGAAGATCCGCCTCACGGGCGGCGAGCCGCTGCTGCGCAAGAACGTCGAGATCCTCATCGAACAGCTCGCGCAACTGCGCACCGTGGAAGGCGAACCGCTCGACCTCACGCTGACGACCAACGGATCGCTGCTCGCGCGCAAGGCCAGGGCGCTCAAGGCCGCCGGGCTGAACCGCGTGACCGTCAGCCTCGACGGTCTCGATGACGCCGTGTTCCGCCGCATGAACGACGTGGACTTCCCTGTCGCCGACGTGCTCGCCGGGATCGACGCGGCGCGCGACGCGGGGCTCGGGCCCGTCAAGATCAACATGGTCGTCAAGCGCGGCACGAACGAGCACGAGATCCTGCCGATGGCGCGGCACTTCAAGGGCACGGGCATGGTCCTGCGCTTCATCGAATACATGGACGTCGGGACGAGCAACGGCTGGCGCATGGACGAAGTCGTGCCGTCGGCCGAAGTTGTCGACATGATCGGGCGCGAACTGCCGCTCGTGCCGCTCGAAGCGGCAGCGCCCGGCGAGACGGCGCAGCGCTGGGCCTACGCGGACGGCGGCGGCGAGGTCGGCGTGATCAGCAGCGTCACGCAGGCGTTCTGCGGCGACTGCAACCGCGCGCGGCTGTCCACCGAAGGCCAGGTGTACTTGTGCCTGTTCGCCACGCGCGGATACGACCTGCGCTCGCTGCTGCGCGGCGGTGCCACCGACGAACAGGTCGCATCGGCGATCGGCCACATGTGGCGGCAGCGCGATGACCGCTACTCGCAATTGCGCGCCAGCCTGCCGGCGGATGCGCGTGCGGCGCAGCGCCGCGTCGAGATGAGCTACATCGGCGGATGATCGCGCAGGGCGACATCACCGGCGTGGTCCTCGCGGGCGGCCGCGGCTCGCGCATGGGCGGCGTCGACAAGGGCCTGCAGGTGTTCAACGGGATGCCGCTGGCCTTTGCAACGCTCGTGCGGCTGCAGCCGCAGGTCGGGCACGTGATGATCAACGCGAACCGCAACCTCGGCGCGTACGAATCGTTCGGCGTGCCGGTCTGGCCCGACGTGCTGCCCGACTACGCCGGCCCGCTCGCGGGCTTCCTCACCGCGCTCGAACAGTGCGAAACACCGTGGCTCGTCACGGTGCCGTGCGACACGCCGCTGTTCCCGCAGGATCTCGTCGAGCGGCTCGCGCAGGCGGCCCAAGAGCAGGATGCCGAAATCGCGATGGCTGCGGCGCGCGAAGAGGACGGCCAGATCCGCACGCAGCCGGTCTTCTCGCTCATGCGCGTCGAGTTGCTCGAGTCGCTCGTGAAATTCACTGCCGACGGCGGGCGCAAGATCGACAAGTGGACGGCACAGCACCGCACGGCCGTCGTGCCGTTCGACCGTGCCGGCGACCCGCCGCGCGCGTTCTTCAACGCGAACACGCTCGCCGAACTGCACGAGCTCGAAAAGCCATGAAGAGCATCGCGGACATCGCAGCGCAATTGCAGGGCTACGACCCGAAGGCGCTGCCGGCGGATGCCGTCAATGAATTCCTCGCGCGGCTGGTCGAGCCGGTGCGCGAAGTCGAGGAAGTTTCGGTCTTCGATGCGCTCGGCCGCGTGCTCGCGCGCGACATCGTCTCGCCCATCAGCGTGCCGCCGCACGACAACTCCGCAATGGACGGCTTCGCATTGCGCGGCGACGAGTTGAAGAGCGCAGGCACGATCAGGCTGCAGGTCGTCGGCACCGCGCTCGCGGGCAAGGCTTGGCAAGGCCGCGTGGGCGCCGGGCAATGCGTGAAGATCATGACCGGCGCGATCATGCCGGCGGGCCTGGACACCGTCGTGCCGCAGGAGTTCACGCAGCCGGGCGGCGACGAGGTGAGTTTCGCGGCCGACGTCGTGCGCAGCGGCGACAACCGGCGCTGCGAGGGCGAAGACCTGATGCAGGGCCAGCCCGCGCTGCTGGCAGGCACGCGCCTGGGCCCGGCGGCGTGCGGCCTCGTCGCGAGCTTGGGCATCGCGCGCCTAGCCGTGCATCGCAAATTGCGCGTCGCGTACTTCTCCACCGGCGACGAGATCCTGTCGCTGGGCGAGCCGCTGCGTGAAGGCGCGGTGTTCGACAGCAACCGCTACACGGTGCACGGGCTGCTCACGCGCCTGGGCTGCGAA